>CAUYTW010000347.1 GCA_963575715.1 Gammaproteobacteria bacterium
TAATCGTTTGATTTCCATGGAAAGTCATCAGATAGGTATCTAATGTAACTGACTGCAAATTTTTAACCTATTTTTCAACTGCGTAACTCCTATTTGGCATCAAGGCGAGCCTGGTAGTTATCGAGTAATCCCTCGATTGAGGAAAACATGCTGGTCGCAGCAAATCCGGCGGGTTCCCAGGATATGAAATCGCCACTAACGGATTTAACGAAGATTTCGAATTGTCGCCAATAGTCTTGGGTACACGCGCCATAACCATTGAAAAAACATGCACCTTGATTTGCTGTCAGGGATAAAGTGGTCGCAAGGCTCGCTGAAATTATCTGGCCGCCAAGAGTTGCCCCCTCAACGACATACAGAATGCCAATCAGATGTTCCAGCCCAGAAAATTCAGGTGTTTCGATTGGTTGCTGGAGTGAAAACAATTTGTCGTGAGGATCGATACCTAAGAATTGCAAATCGGCGATCAACCAAGGCAGTTTGCAACGATGGGTATAGTCAAAGTCAACTTTTTCCCGCGCAAGAAATTTTTTAATACCCGCTTCGACTGCCTGGTAAAAATGAAAATAAGCAGCAAGCAGAAATTGATAAGCAGCCATTCGATACCCAGGCTTGGTCAGCCCGGTTAATAACGGGTGTCGATTGAGGCGAACATGACAATCATGCGTGCGGTGCCGTAGCCATGTCCGCAAATTTGGATCGTCTGGTAAAGGGTTGGTTACCCCACGGCTATTTGGGATCGACGTGTTTGAAGATTGGTATTTATGTAGGTTCAAGCTGATTGACCTTGATATCCATGCAGCAATGATTTGGAAAGAAAAATTATTTCAACCATTCTGATCCGTGATAAAATATAAAATTAGCTATCATTCTTATGATTTGCAACAACAACACTAGATTTCTCATTAATCGGTTCAATCTTTTTATGGAGACCATCATCGCATGATTTTCAAAAATTTATATCAACCACGCATCATGATTAACATGACATTACTTTATATGCGTAGTTTTCTTTTTTTAATCATTATGTTTTTGACGGTTCCGCTTTTCCTGCCAATTGCATTATTTGCTTATACACTATCTTATCCTAGACGTTACGTAGTGATAAGACAATGGGCGCGAGCCATGCTGTGGTGGTTGCGCATTATTTGTCAACTCGATTACGTGGTTCAGGGAGTGGAAAATATGCCATCTAGCCCGGCCATTGTTTTCGCAAAACACCAATCAGCTTGGGAAACATTGGCACTCCAACAAATTGTACCTCCCATGGCCTGGGTCTTAAAGCGAGAATTATTATGGGTGCCTTTTTTTGGATGGTGCCTCGCCATTCTGGAACCAATTGCGATTAATCGCAGCTCCGGTCGCAAAGCGCTACAGTCGCTAATTCGTCAGGGCAAGGAACGAATTGCAGCCAGGCGGTGGATTGTTGTATTTCCTGAGGGCACTCGGGTTGCTCCCGGTCACAAGGGACGTTACGCCATTGGTGGAGCGATGCTTGCCGAACATACTGCGGTTCCGGTGGTTCCGATTGCTCATAACGCTGGCGAATATTGGTCACGACGTTCTTTTCTGAAATTTCCAGGTACCATTCAGGTGGTGATTGGACCGCCCATTCCGACATCAGGCCGCCGGGCTGATCAAATTAACGCCGATGCCGAGCGTTGGATAGAAGAAACAATGAAAAAAATATCCAGACACTCGCAAGAAGATTCGCATCAATCAAGTAATGAATCAATCAATGCGGCAATTTGAATCGCACGATGGGTACGCAATAGGCGTCTTGCGCGTACAATGGCTTCCAACTCTGCTAAAGCCATGGAAAAATCATTATTGATTACCGTGTACTCAAATTCATTCCAGTGAGATATTTCGCTACGGGCGCCAGCTAAACGGTTTTCAATAATTTCCGCGCGGTCTTGGCCGCGCCCCTGCAGGCGTTGACGAAGGATTTCACGAGAAGGGGGCAGGATGAATATTCCAATCGCCTCGGGAAAAGTTATGCGAACCTGCCGCGCGCCCTGCCAATCAATTTCTAAAATTACGTCTTTTCCTGCCGAAAAATTTTTTATTAACTCTTCTCGCGTAGTGCCATAAAAATTGTTGAAAACATGGGCGTACTCGATAAATGCTTGTTGTTCAAGAAGCGCCTCGAAATGATTTTTATCAACGAAATGATAATGGATATCATTCGTTTCTCCCGGGCGTGGCGCACGGGTGGTATGAGATATGGATACAGCCAGGTTTGGTAATGATTGTTGCAACGCCTTCACCAAGCTGGTTTTTCCCGTTCCCGAGGCTGCGGAAATAATAAATAAATCATTCATAATAAGAATCTCATAGATATGTGAATACCATGAATAACCAGGTCATTATCCCCGGTGACCTCGATAAAGTAAGAACCAACATTATTTGTCGTGAGAGGAATGAGTAAGTTTTGGAGAGCGATCCATGACTTTCTGACCTTCGCGGAGCTTATCCACGCCATCCACGACTACCATCTCTCCCAGGCTGATGCCTTCTTCCACTACTGCCTGGGCATCCTCACTAGGACCAAGACGCACGGTGCGTACCGTAACCGTCTTGTCCGCACGTAGCAGATAAACAAAACTGCCCTGGGTTCCACGCTGAATCGCTGCGAGCGGTATTGTGGTAACCCCTTTGAGAGTGTCAAGGCGTAATCGAACCGTGACAAACTGGTTGGGAAACAATGATTCATCTTGGTTGAGAAATCGCGCCTTGAGTTTGACCGTACCGGTGGTTGTGTCGATCTGGTTATCCACGGCCAACAGAATTCCCTCTGCCAGGCGGCTCCCTCCATCACGACTCCATGCCTCGACAGGCAAGGTAACCCCCGCGCGTAGCGGCTTCATCAGCTCCGGCAGGCGGTCCTCGGGAATAGAAAACAGGATGGTAATTGGCTGAAGTTGGGTGATGATCACTAATCCCTTTGAGTCACTCGCATGAATGAGGTTGCCAGGATCAACTTGACGTAGGCCAACCCGTCCGCCAATCGGCGCGATAATCTTGCAGTAAGAAAGCTGGAGGCGCGCGATCTCGATTTGAGCTTGATCCATCTTGAGGGTCGCCTGATGTTGTCGCACTAATGCCGCCTGGGTATCAAGCTGCTGCTTGGCGACTGAGTTTTCCTTATACAAATCACGGTAGCGCGTGAGATCTACCAAAGCATTCTGCAACATCACCTCATCGCGGGCGAGTTGCGCCTCAAGTTGATTTAGTTGAACCTGAAAGGGACGTGGGTCGAGTTCAGCCAAGATATCGCCGCTCTTGACCATTTGCCCCTCGCGGAACAAAACACCGACAAGCTGCCCTTCGACTCGGGCACGCACCGTCACGGTATTAAATGCAGTAATAGTACCTAATCCATTAATATATAAAGAAATATTAGATTTTACCGCCGTAGCCACCGCTACCATTGGCAGCCGCGATCCATCACCATTCTTCATTGGATGGGTAGTAGAAGGGGGTTTATTTTGCTGAGAAAGTATATAATAATAATACCCCCCAACAGAGATGAGTATTAATAATAACCATGCCAACGCAGGATGTTTCCGGTGTTGGCTGACGAATGAGTCTTGCTTAGGAACAAATGGTGAAAAGTCTAATTGATTTGCTTCAGTATTCAAGAATATTTACCCCCGAATTACGGGTAACGTAATGCTGGCATAATAGCGAATAATTTAGTGTACCTAACTAAAAATACTCTTGGAAATTGTATATAATTATTATTGTCGTTGCGCCCTGAATTTCGCGGATTAAACGGGGTAGTTAAAAATAATCGTCAATCAACCCCTTGACCTCTTTGGGATAGAGGGGCTTGTAGGGTGACCTGCAAGGGTAATTGGTTGATTAGCCTCAGTGGAAGTTTACTCCATTCCGTTGATTAGATTGTAAATCACCCCCAGCTAAAGCCGGATGGCTCTATGGATAAAGCCTGGTTTAGCAGCCTGAGTGCGAGAAATCGAGCGACGTTGCAACAAAGTATTAAAGATTCACCCTGGGGCGCTTCCGCAACTCCAGGGCTGCTGAAAGCTACGAGGGTAGTACGAAACGGTTTGTCGCAAGGTTCCAGAAATAAAACTGAAGCTGTGTTGCAACATTGGCGAGGGAAGCCACACCGCAAGATGTGCGTCACTTGGGCCGCGTAAGGGTTGACAGTCGGGAAAGACCGGCAACTTCACTTTAACTTAACTTCAAGAAAAAACAGGAGGACGGCGCTTCCTCCCCACGGTTAAAAACTGGGGTTTCTGCGCCGAATTTGGATGATGTTTAATTCATTCCCCGGTGAGAATTAATGTTATGCAAAAGACGCTACTTGGATTTTTTATTGCACTCTTGAGCCTGGTTTTCACGATGAGTGATGTGGAAGCCGCGCGCCTTGGCGGTGGTAAAAGCCTGGGCAGACAAAGCCCTAGCTATTCGCGTCAGGCTCCTAGCCCATCTCAGCCGCCTTCCTACAATACTGCGCCCCGAACACCTCCATCCTACGTCGCACCTCCGGCTTCATCTGGCGCGAGGCGTTGGCTTGGTCCTTTGGCGGGACTCGCAGCGGGTGGTTTGCTCGCATCGCTTTTCCTTGGCCATGGTTTCGAGGGACTCCAATTTTTGGATATTTTAATTATCCTTGGATTAGGAGTAGGTATTTATTTTCTGGTGAGAACCTTGCGTGGACGAAACCAAATTGCTTCGAGCGAGGAACGGCTTGCGACCGTTGGTGAGGTAAATGCCGCACGTTTCCAAAATTCAGACTTTGGTTCCGGTCTGACAAATACCGGCGTCAATGCACGTCCTCTGGACGTTAATCATTTGGCATGGTTTAACGAGGAAAGTTTTCTGAAAAACGCACGGACCTATTTTTTGAGTCTGCAATCGGCCTGGGATGCCAATCGTATGGAAGAAATCGAGGAGTACGTGACTCCCGAGCTTTATCGTGAATTGGTCAGTCAACGCGCCACGCTGGGTCCAAATTTTACTGAAGTGGTGAAACTAGATGTCAATTTTCTCGGACTGGCCACCGAAGGGGATACTGTTTTCGCCGGAGTACGTTACAGTGGTTTAATCAGGGAACAAAAAGGAACCGATCCACAACCATTTACTGAAACCTGGCATGTTCAGCGTTCCCTTTCTGAGCCAAATGCCAATTGGCACGTAGCCGGTATTCAGCAAGGTTAATTATTGTCAACAACTTTAAAAGATTTTGCTATTCAGGGGGTGGAGAAAACTGCCCCCTATTTCTCTCTGCCCTCAAGGGCGGGGTTTTTCGGAGATACTGATGAAACGCCGTTTAATCCCGTTCACCATTTTTTTCGTTCTAATAGTTTTTCTTGGATTGGGATTGCGCCTTGACCCCCGCGAAGTACCTTCCCCGCTGATTGGTAAATCCGCTCCTGATTTTCACCTGCCGACCTTAGAGAATCCAGAAGTCATTTTGAGTAATCAGAATTTATTAGGTAAAGTTTATCTGCTCAATGTCTGGGCTTCGTGGTGCGTTTCCTGTCGACAGGAACATTCATTGTTAGTGGAAATGGAACGAGCTGGATGGATCGAAATTTATGGCCTAAATTATAAGGATCAACGTGAAGATGCCCTGCGCTGGCTCACTAATTTCGGTAATCCCTATCGTATGACCATTGTCGATCAAAATGGTCGCACCGGTATTGATTACGGAGTTTATGGTGTTCCTGAAAGTTATTTAATTGACAAAAAAGGTATCATTCGTTATAAATATATTGGTCCATTGACTTCTGAAAGCATTAAAGGCCATTTGCTAACTTTGGTTCAGAAACTCATGGAAGAAAGTTAAATTTTAGAATGAATCTCTTCACAGCATGGAGAGATTTCTAGCATCGACGCATTTTTGGATGCAGTCAGATTTTTTGAAGCTACACCGTATGTCACGAAATAACGCATATATTTTAACTAAGCCAAGCCCGTGCGTTGTGGAAAAGTTTTATCCATGGTCCATGTTCACCCCAATCATCGGGGTGCCAGGAATATTGCCTGGTTAAAAACATGCGCTCTGGATGAGGCATCATGATGGTGACACGGCCATCTGGCGTGGTAAAACCAGTAACCCCGGCTGGTGAACCGTTGGGATTATAGGGATATCGCTCGGTGGGACGACCATGGCCGTCCACGTAAGCCATGGTGATAATTCCAGCCTCTTGGGCGCGTAATAGAGTGTCTTCTGAGAAAACCGCACGGCCTTCTCCGTGGGCCACAGCAATAGGTAAGCGAGCGCCCGCCATATCCTTGAGAAACACTGAGGGAGAATCGTAAATCTCCACCAGTGACAGGCGCGCCTCAAACTGCTCCGAAGCATTGCGCATGAAATTAGGCCATGATTCTGTCCCTGGAATCAGCTCTCGGAGTTGCGACATCATTTGACAACCATTGCAAATTCCGAGCGCGAAAGTATCAGAGCGAGCGAAAAAGGCGGCGAATTCGTCGCGTGCTCTGGAATTGAAAAGAATGGATTTGGCCCATCCACCACCGGCACCCAGCACGTCTCCATAAGAAAACCCGCCACAGGCCGCCAACGCCTGAAAATTAGTCAATGTAATCCGGCCAGCAATAATATCACTGGTGTGAACATCAACCGTTGTAAAACCGGCACAATCAAAGGCTGCCGCCATTTCCACCTGACCATTGACTCCTTGATCGCGCAGAATTGCGATGCGTGGTCGCTTATCATAAGTAATAAAAGGAATGGAGACGCCCCCTTCTTCCGGATCAAAGGGAAGTACCACTGTCAAGCCTGGGTCGTCGGTATTGCGCAGGTTGTCGTATTCTTCCTGAGCGCAACGAGGATTGTCGCGCAACGCCTGAATTCGCCAACTGGTCTCTGCCCAAGCCCGCTCCAGGGCTACCCGTGGTTCATCAAGGAAGGCGCGTCCATCGAAGCGCGCAACTACATGGTCATCATCGCGCAATGTGCCGAGAACGTAGGTGTGGTGGCCAAGGCCAGCTTCACGGAAAGCAGCCAGGACTTCCTCAGTGTCGTCGTGACGAACTTGCACCACCGCGCCCAACTCTTCAACAAAGAGGTTGGTCAAGGGATCGTCGCCAAGGTCGTCTAAATCGACTTCCAGCCCGGTATGACCGGCGAATGCCATCTCACAAAGCGTGACGAACAGGCCACCATCGGAACGGTCATGGTAGGCAAGCAGCCGTCCCTCGCTGTTCAGAATCTGAATCGTAACGAAAAAATTCTTAAGTGCTTGTGGATCATCAAGGTCAGGCCCGTGGCTGCCGACTTGTTGATAGACTTGAGCCAAGGCCGAGCCTCCCAACCGTGCCCGACCCTTACCAAGATCCACTAGGATAAGGTCGGTATCGCTGCGGTCGGTACATAGTTGTGGAGTGAGGGATCGATGAATATCGGAAACGCGCGCGAAGGCGCTGATAATGACCGACAATGGTGCGGTCATTACTTGCTCCTCTCCACCCTCGCGCCAGACCGTTTTCATTGACAACGAATCCTTACCCACCGGGATGGCGAGGCCGAGTGCCGGGCATAGATCCATTCCCAGGGCGTGGACGGTGTCATGGAGATTGGCATCTTCGCCGGGATAGCCCGCTGCCGCCATCCAATTAGCGGAAAGTTTTATATCGGAAAGAGAACCGATGAAGGCGGCTGCAAGGTTGGTGATAGCCTCGCCAACTGCCAGGCGCCCCGAGGCGGGAGCATTGATCAGCGCCACTGGAGTGCGCTCACCAATCGCTATCGCTTCTCCAGTATGTCCATGAAAATCCGTAGCGGTGACAGCGCAGTCGGCCACCGGTACCTGCCAGGGTCCCACCATTTGATCACGTACCGATAATCCGCCCACGGTACGGTCACCAATGGTAATCAAAAATTTCTTGCTGGCCACAGCGGGTAGACACAGGATTCGATAAGCCGCCTCGCGCAGCGAAATCCCAGAAAAATTCAGCCATGGCTTGGGGAAGGAGTGACGCTGGACATGACGCAACATCTTGGGTGGTTTACCAAACAGCAGCGCGAGGGGCATGTCCACCGGGGTTTCCTCAAGCAGTGCGTCCCCAAGAAGCAAATCACGTTCGGCAGTGACCTCGCCAATGACCGCTACCGGACAACGTTCACGTTCGCACAATGCCTGGACCCATTCCAGCGCATCGGGACGGACCGCTAGCACGTAACGCTCCTGAGCTTCATTACTCCAGATTTGTAAGGGCGACATACCAGGATCGGCGTTGGGAATGGCACGCAATTCAAAACGCCCGCCCCGTCCAGCTCCCGCGATTATTTCGGGACAGGCATTGGAAAGCCCACCCGCGCCGACATCGTGAATCGATAAAATCGGATTTTCCGATCCCATCGCCCAACAACGGTCAATAACCTCCTGAACGCGGCGCTGCATCTCCGGGTTACCACGTTGGACCGAGGCAAAATCAAGCCACTCGTTGCCTGCACCGTTCGCTTGACTCGATGCAGCGCCACCGCCTAGCCCGATTAGCATAGCCGGACCCCCGATGACCAGTAGCGGTGTCCCTGGCGGGAGATTGCGTTTTTCTACATGTATGGGACGAATGTTCCCCAGTCCTCCCGCAAGCATGATGGGTTTATGGTAACCACGCAGCTCAAAACCATTAGGGCCGGGCACGTAGCCTTCGTAGGTGCGGAAATAACCACACAGATTGGGGCGACCAAATTCATTGTTGAAGGAGGCAGCGCCAAGAGGCCCTTCAATCATAAGTGTGAGCGCCGAGGCCAGACGGCGAGGATGACGGTAATTGATTTCCCACGGTCGGAGGGCACCGGGTAGATGCAGGTTGGAAACCGAAAAACCCGTTAGTCCTGCCTTGGGCTTGGCGCCACAGCCTGTAGCACTTTCATCGCGGATTTCGCCCCCGGCCCCGGTCGCAGCGCCAGGAAAAGGAGCGATAGCGGTGGGATGATTGTGGGTCTCGACCTTCATCAGGATCGCGATATCCTCAGCGTGGTTGCCATAATGACCACTAATAGGATCCACAAAAAAACGCTGTCCCGGCCAACCCACCATCACCGCCGCATTGTCCCGGTAAGCGGAAAGGATATTTTCCGGAGATTTCCAATGAGTATTCCTGATCATGGCGAAAAGCGAATGCTCGGCGGGCTGCCCGTCCACCAACCAATCAGCATTGAAGACCTTATGGCGGCAGTGTTCGGAATTAGCCTGAGCGAACATCATCAATTCCACATCAGTGGGATTGCGCCCGAGGGCTAGAAAACTTTCAAGAAGATAATCGATTTCGTCGCCCGACAAGGCCAATCCTAAATCAGTGTTGGATTGAACCAAGGCAGCGCGTCCCCCTCCCAGGATGTCAATTAGGGATAAGGGGACTGGACTTGCCTTGAGAAACAGGCCATCAGCCTCATCGAGGTTATAAATTACGGTTTCCGTCATGGGATCGTGGAGGCGAGCAGCGGCAAACGATAACATCGCATCGGAAAGGGTGGCATTGCCCACTTCGGAATCCAGACCGGTATCGGCCACATCCAGATAATAAGCGATGCCTCGTTCTAAACGCCGCACCGAGACTAAGCCGCAGTGATGGGCAATTTCGGTAGCCCGACTCGACCAGGGAGAAATAGTCCCCAGTCGTGGCACCACCCATAGAATCTCGCCTCGCGGATGTTCAGGAGGAGAAGGCGACCCATAAGACAGCAACAGGTCCAACACATTTCGCTCGGTGTTGGTTAGGCGTTGCCCGAGGTCCACGAAATGGACAAATTCTGCGGTTAATCCCCGAAGTCCAGGGATACCGGAGGCGAGAAGGACGTGTAGTTTGTCCAAACGGAAAGCGGAGAGGGCGAGTGACCCACGCAGTCGCAGCACGCTCGACATGACATTAACCCTGAATACATTGAGACTAAATTACTGGATTTAATGACTAAAAGTCCCTGTTCAGGAACCAGAAAGTTGACATGATACCGGAAAGACTCAAGCTATAGGTTACCAAAAACTTTGATATTTCGGATTTTAGAGTGAACGCTCGGCCAGGAATATGCTATAACTGTTCACAAACATCAGTTATCATTTCCAAAAGCTACCCATTTAGCCTGTAGGACAAACAGAGCTCGGTTATCCTCTCCACAGGCATAAAATCCCGTGGGAACTCACGGTACATCGACATTATTGGCTACCTACCCTGGTTTAGCAAATGATCCAAGGATTGGGTCAATCACCCCCTCAACCCTTCGAGATCGAGGGGCTTGTGAGGTGACTTGCAAAGGAGGGTCATGGCCAGGATGTGTAGCGGAAACGCGAGAGCCTGGAGACCACGATGGGTTCATCCTTGAAACCCCCTGGCTTTAACCATGGGGTGGTTTAGTCGTTTATTGACTACAAAACGAAGCAGGAAGGCGTTGTTGTTCAATATGTTGATCCACGCAATACCTCGTGTCAATGCGCGGCTTGCGGACATATCGACAAGACCAATCGAAAAATCCAATCCCGTTTTCAATGTGTTTACTGTGTACACGTTGCGAATGTGGATAAAAACGCGGCGATCAATATCGCTGCAAGAGCTAATGTCAATTAGCCTATCATGGCGCACGATGACGAAGAAGGATCATCCGAGAGCAGCCACAAGCCCCGTCCTTTAAGGCGGGGTAAAATTTCGAGGCAATGTCAATCACCCCGCCCTATAAGGGTGGGGCTTGTGAAAACAAGTCCGAGATTGACCAGCCTTAGTTCGAGAAATCGAACTACGTTGCAACGAAGTAAAAGCTTATCCTGCGCGCAATCGTAGGAACTCACCTTGGGGCACTTCCTCAACTCTGAGCTTCTGAAAGTGGCGGATGCAGACACGGTACAGGTAACTACGAAACGGTCTGCTGCAAGTCCTGCGACTGCGCGCAGGATAAAGTTGCGTTGCAACTTTGACGAGGGAGCGGGCCGAAAGGCTCCGTCACCAGGCCCGTAAGGGCTGACAGCCGGGAAAGACCGGCTTTTTTGACTGACGGTTTTTCCCGCTAAAACCGTCTCCTTTCCTCCACGCCCTGAAGGGCGAGGTTTCTCGGAGATACTGATGATTAAGTTTATACATTTAATTTTTATGTTATTGTCGCTGACTTTTGTAATTTCTCCGTCTGTCGCGGACAATGGAGTGCGTATCGGTGGTGGTCCGAAAGATGGAGAGTATATTCATATTGCTAAATCCCTGTGTGATGCATTGGGAACATTATTTTCCTGCAATTCACTGGAAACTAAGGGGACCATTGCCAACAAGGAACATTTAGAAAAGGGAGAAGTGGAGTTTGCGATTGCTAAAAGCAATATCGCCGATGGATGGATGAAAGACCAAAAATTTGCTGCTCGACATACGATTATTCGACGCATTGGAGATGAATCCCTTTTTGTATTTGGAAAAAAGGAAACTCTGAACGCCATAGGAAGTTGGCTTGGCGTTCGAGAAAATGCAAGTTTAATCAGTATTGGTCTTCCGGGAGAAAAGTCTGGCGACACGGCATTATTTAATTTTCTAAAAGCCGCCGAAGGTTCTCCGTTGGTGAATATTGATATCAAAATGTATCCTGGTCGTCCAGAATTGGTCAAGGCTGTGACTGATGGAAAAGTTCAGCTTGGATTTATCGGTCAAATCCCTAATCCAGACAATCCCCTATTTAAGGCGATTAATGACGCAGGGTTGATGATTATGGGCGTGGTAGATCCAGACATGATTAGTTTTGGCGACACTTTTCGCATCAAGCCGGTAACCGTGAAAAACGCGAAATGGTTTGGTTTTTCTGGAAGCGCGCAACAAATTGAAACTGCGAATGTACCCGCCGCGATTCTAGCGGTTAAACCTGAAGCGATGGAGGGTCGCAGCGCTAAAGTGCAGGAAGCCGCAATTAAGAAAATTCAGGGTGCCGCCGAAGCGGATTTGTTGCCCAAACAAGGCTGGATGCAACAACTAGCCAATACAGCGTCGCTAAAAGCCGGTCCCAGTTTGGAAAAGGTAATGACCTCTATGAAAAGCGCTGCCGACGGCGCCAAGGAGCGGTTAAATCAGATCCGTGCCACGGGATTAAAAGCAGTTACTCAGTAATTTTTAACAAAAATTCCGGCTCCAGAAGGAACTGGAGCTGGTGTTCTACATCTTGATCACCGCCAGAAATTTCTGGAAGGCAATAAATTTTTATTCCTAGCCAAGTGCTAAGATCTGCGGCGTTATCCATACCAGGGATGGGTGTAGCTCCGCGACGGTTAAGGACCACTGCTGCAAGTCGCAATCCTCGAGCGACAATGGCCTCCACGGTGAGTAATACGTGATTGATACAACCTAGACGATCTGCGATAACCAACACCAACGGTAGTCCCAAGGCAACCGCCAATTCGGCATTGCGTACCTTTGGAGCCAAGGGACTCAAAAATCCTCCCGCTCCTTCGACCAACAAAAAATCTCCTTGTTCGACTCCTGCGTGGCAAGCTGCGGTAAGGTCTTTGAGAGTAAGGTTGAATCCTGCTAGGCAGCCAGCACGTTCTGGAGAAATCGGAGCCTCCAGAGGCCAGGGACAGATTCGCTCTAAGGACTCGCGTCTACCTGCGGCTTGTTGAAGACGCGCGGCATCAGCGGGCAAGAGGCCAGTTACAAGACGTTGACAACCGGATTCAACTGGTTTTCGTGGGCGCACAATCTTTCCCCACGCTGTCAAATGCCTAATTAACACTGCTCCCACAGCGGTTTTGCCAACGCCAGTATCTGTGGCAGTGATAAACAGTCCAAGATGCTGACGGTTATTGTCCATTCAAACCGACAACAACATCCGCACGCCAAAAAAAATCAGGAGCAGTACAAAAAGGCGAGTGAGTACTGTAGTGGATATTCCATGCGCGAGTCGCGCTCCTAATGGAGCGGTCAGCACACTGGTGGAAGTCACCCCGAGCAGCGCCGGCCAGTGAATATAACCTGTGCTATACGGCGGCAGCGTGGTTAGTGACCAACCCGTGACAGCGAACCCTAGGCTTCCGGCCACAGCAATTGGTATTCCACAAGCGGCGGAAGTAGCCACGGCGTTGCGGATTGAAATATTGCACCAGGTCAGGAACGGCACGGTGAGAACACCTCCGCCGATACCGACAATCCCTGAGACCAAACCAATGAATCCTCCCACCCCGCTCATTGCGGTTCTCCCTGGTAATTGGTGTCCTGGGCGCGGACGCAATCCAAATCCAATCTTGGCGGCCACCAATAACTCGAACAGCCCGAAGATAATTTTAAGGGTCGTTGTCGGGAGGAAATGCACCACCCTGGCACCCAACCAACTCCCCACTACAATGCCTGGGGCGAGTTGGTAGGCCACTGGCCATAACACTGCTTCCTGCTGATGATGAGCATATACCGAAGAAAGCGAAGTCATCACGATGGTAGCCAGCGAAGTTCCGATGGCGAGATGGACCACCACCGTAGAATTCATGCCTTGATCCTGGAATAGCATGACCAGTACCGGAACAATCACCAAGCCACCACCTACTCCCAAAAGACCGGCGAGAATTCCAGTGCAAGCACCAAGGCTGGCGTAACCAAGAAAAATTATGGTCGTCATCCAAATTCGACGCAGAAACCTCTAGTTTTAGACATGGTGAGGAAGCATCACTAAATGCCGGCGAGAGAGCCACCCCGACTTTAGCCGGGCAGGGAGGAAAGCGGGCGGTTTTCAGAATTAGGAGCCGGTCTTT
>CAUYTW010000348.1 GCA_963575715.1 Gammaproteobacteria bacterium
CCCCTCTCCCAAAGGGAGAGGGGAGAAAGGCAAATTAGGTAGCAACTTGGGTTAAGCAATAAGTTGAAAACCAACGTAGCCATTAATCTAAATATCCGACAGGGACGAAAAAAAACCGTCCCCTTTCCTCCCCGCCCTTAAAGGGCGGGGTTTCTCGGGGACAATGATGACAGAAACAACTTAATCCTTTGCAGAATGACAGAAAAAATTCAATGCTTTTATAGAGTGACAAGTTCAACTGCGTAATTTTTATAATGATCGAAAATAATATTCTTCCAAAAATAGGCTTGGTCAGCCTTGGCTGTCCCAAGGCCCTTGTGGATTCTGAGCGTATCGTGACTCGACTGCGCGCAGAGGGCTACCTGCTCTCGGCGAACTACCAAGATGCTAATCTGGTAGTAATTAATACCTGCGGCTTTCTTGATGCGGCAGTAGAGGAATCCTTGGAAGCGATTGGCGATGCCCTCGCCGAAAATGGGCGGGTGGTGGTGACTGGTTGTCTCGGCGCGCGCGCTGAAGTAATCCGCAGCAATTATCCCGATATTTTGGCAGTGACCGGACCACATGCCCTAGAAGAAGTCATGGCGGCCATTCATGCGTATCTTCCACCACCGCATCATCCTTATCATGCGCTAATTCCTCCCGCTGGACTCAAACTTACACCATCCCATTATGCCTATCTGAAAATTGCTGAGGGTTGCAACCACCGCTGCACCTTTTGCATTATTCCCAGTCTACGCGGTGATTTAGTGAGTCGTCCAATTGACGCAGTATTGGCGGAGGCGGAACATTTAGTGGATGCCGGCGTACAGGAATTGCTGGTGATTGCTCAGGATACCAGTGCTTATGGAGCTGATCTTAAATATCGTCGCGGTTTCTGGAATGGTCGGCCGGTGCGTACCCGACTGCCGGAACTTGCCCAAGCACTGGGTGAGATGGGGATATGGGTACGGTTACATTATGTTTATCCCTACCCACTGGTGGATGAGATCGTTCCTTTAATGGCCGATGGTTATCTGCTGCCGTATCTGGACGTACCGTTCCAACACGCCAGCCCGTCAGTGCTCAAAGCCATGCGCCGTCCGGCGGATACTGAGGATACCCTCGCACGTATCCGCGCCTGGCGATTGATTTGTCCTGACCTGGTCTTGCGCAGCACGTTTATCGTCGGTTTTCCTGGAGAAACCGAGGACGATTTCAAACGTTTACTCGATTTTTTAGCAAATGCTTCATTGGATCGAGTAGGATGTTTTACTTATTCACCTGTTGCGGGTGCCGTTGCCAATCATTTTCCCAATCAAGTTCCTGATGAAATCAAAGAAGAACGTCAAGAACGCCTGATGGAGCTTCAGGCTACTATCTCTGCGGAGCGCCTGGAGCGTTATCTGGGTAAACGGTTGATGGTATTGATTGACGCAGTAGATGAAAATGGAGCAATCGCGCGTGGCCCCGGCGACGCCCCGGAAATTGATGGCGTGGTTTATATCGACGACGGACAAGCGTTTGCGCCTGGTGAATTCCATGAAGTGGAAATAATGGATGCCGATGAACACGATTTGTGGGCGGTACCGATAAAAAAAATTGAACACTAATTTTTTGAGGAAATAATGGTAATTATTCCCGCGATTGACATTAAAAATGGAAAATGCGTGCGCTTGCGTCAAGGGCGTATGAACGAGGAGACCGTTTTTTCCGATGAGCCGCGCGTGATGGCACGGCGCTGGGTAGCAGCAGGAGCGCGGCGGCTGCATCTCGTTGACCTTGACGGAGCCTTCGCCGGGCGTCCGGTGAATTCCAGGGTTATTGAGGCGATTGTGCGCGATTATCCGGATCTACTCATCCAGGTAGGAGGAGGAATTCGAGATACCGATACCATCGCTGAGTATTTAACGATGGGGGTTAACTACGTCATCCTGGGTACTAAAGCGGTCACTAATCCAGAATTCGTTGAAAAATCTTGTCAGTCCTTTCCGGGACACATTCTAGTTGGCCTGGATGCTAGGGGAGGTAAGGTAGCTATTGAGGGCTGGTCTAAGCTTTCATCTCATGACACGATTGAGATAGCACTGGGTTTTGAACGGATGGGGGTTGACAGTATCATTTATACTGATATCGGTCGTGATGGCATGATGACGGGAGTGAACGTCGATGCCACCGTTGCCCTTGCGCGGGCGTTAACCATTCCAGTCATCGCATCTGGTGGTATCAGTAACCTAGAGGATATTCGGTCGCTGTGCGCCGTTGCTGATGAGGGTATTCTAGGAGCAATTACCGGGCGAGCCATTTATGAAGGCACTCTTGACTTCACGACTGCCCAGCAACTCGCAGATGCACTCACTGTAATTTCTTCGTAATGGCGAATTACAGACAATTAGCATCTTTTACAATTTTTTACGAAGAAATAGTCATCAATATGCTTATTAGTCGTTCATTGATTATTCCCGCAGGGATATTGGTTTTACTCATAGTGGTATTAGGTGTTGGCCTGATACTCGATCCACAAGAGGTGCCGCCACGTTTTATTGACAAATCAGTCGCGCCCTTTTCTGTAAGCGATTTACAAAATAAAAATAAAATTTTAACTAATCAAGATCTTATTGGAAAAGTATGGTTGGTGAATGTATGGGCGTCATGGTGCGCACCTTGCCGTGACGAACATTCACTATTAATGCAAATAGTCAGATCTCATGATATTTCATTATTTGGATTAAATTATCAGGATCGATCCGAGGATGCCTTACGTTGGCTGGAAAAAATGGGTAACCCGTATCGACTTATTGGTGCGGATACTACGGGACAAGTTGGCCTTGATTGGGGTGTGCGGGGTACGCCAGAGAGTTTTGTGTTGGATCGAAAGGGTGTGATTCGGTTCAAACAGATTGGTCCACTCGATCCTGAGATTCTGAAGAACGAAATTATTCCCCTAATTGAGCAGCTGCAAGCCGAAGCTGCATGATCTCTTACGCCCATCTCTGCAGGGCCTTATGGATGATAAACCATACACTGGAATTCCCTAACCTTCATCCTTGACAATACTTAACAGGTATGTTGATATCTTGACTACTACTATGTCCATTTGTAGGTGGATTTCCTTATTGACTTCGAATTAAAATAATACTGACCTGTTTAGGTAAATATCTTGACAGCCTGTATGCTCGAAGTTGATAATTCCCGACCGTTGTATTAATTTTGGTTCGCAAGAACCGCAGCTGCGTCAAGAACCCCACGGCTAAAGGCGGGGGCTTGAGAAGTCAAATTCACAAGTTCGAACTTGACCAGCCTAAGTCCAAAGTATCGGACTACATTTTTGGAGTCATGACACCTACGGATGCGTGCCAGTCCGTAGCTCTGTCGCTCACCGTTAAACATCTTTAATGGGGTTAAGGAAGTGCGGTTAGCGGAACAGAGCTGCTGAAAACCTTGGCGAGGCAAACATAACCGGCGCAAGCCGAGTTGCCCTTACAGGCTGACAGCCGGGAAAGACCGGCTCCTAATTCTGAAAACCGCCCGCTTTCCTCCCTGCCCGGCTAAAGCCGGGGTGGCTCTCTCGCGGGCATTTGGTGAACAGGCTTGTATGGGTTGACAGCCGGGAAAGACCGGCGTTTTTAACGACGGTTGCAAAAACCGTCTCCTTTCCTCCCATGGCTAAAGCCAGGGGTATCTTGGAGACAATGATGAAAAATGTGCGCATAAGCGCGATATTGGCGACGGCTATTGGTTTTGGAGTATTACATAACGCGCAAGCCGAGGATCGAGGCGCTGAAATATTTAATGGACTTTGTAATCGTTGCCATGGCGCGGCGGGGCAGGGTATGCAAGGCTTGGAAGCACCCTTAATTGCGGGAATGCCAGCTTGGTATGTTGAGGCTCAATTACGAAAGTTTCGTGCGGATGGGCGTGGTACGCATCCTAAAGATATGCCTGGGATGAGAATGCGTCCGATGGCGAATACTCTTAAAGACTATGACATACCTGTTATTTCGTCATACGTGGCGAGTTTGCCTATCCAAAAACCAGCCTCAATGCTCGAAGGAGCGGATCCGAAGAAGGGAGAAGCTGGATTTGCGGCATGCGTTGGTTGTCATGGTGTGGATGCGAAAGGAAATCAACAAATGAATGCGCCGCTTTTGGCGGGACAGGATGGTTGGTATCTTCTCTCGCAGCTCAAAAATTTTAAGGCGGGTGTGAGAGGAGCTAATCCGACACGCGATCCATCAGGATCATTAATGCGACCCATGGCAGGGAGTCTTACCGAGGATGCAATGAAAGATATCGCAGCATATCTTCAGTCGTTATCCAGAAAATAGAAAGGATGTAAAATCTTCGAAACTTGGTCAAAAATTCGGCGTCATTAGTCTGTAAAGTAGAAGGAGTTGAGCTTTGTCGAATGTGAAATATGTCTTAGTGAAGCAGGAACCAAGCAACTAGAGTTGATCAACCATAATCAATGTTGCGTAAGTTGTTTAGAAAACAGTCTGCCGTAAGGTTTGTAAGAACTGAAGTTGAGTTGCAACATTGGCGAGGAGAGTGAAGCCGCAAGGCTTCCGTTACCAGGCTCGTAAGGGCTGGCGGCCGGGAAAGACCGGCTTTTTTGACTGACGGTAATTCTTACGAAAACCGTCTTCTTTCCTTCCCCCATCTAAAGTTCTGGGGGTTTCTCGGAGACTTGGGATAATGAAACACCACGAGAACGAAGTTCAGGAGTCTGACCCTGTGGGATTCGCAAAGAAGTTATTTTTTTATACCGTTGCGGGTGTCATTGTTTATGGTTTAGCGGCCCTAATTTTAACGAGGTAACTGCACCATGATGCAATATATTCTTCCAGAAGCGTCTTCTTCTGCAGCTAGTGTTGATTTTGTAATTAATTTAATACTGGTTTTAGGTGGTTTTTGGTTAATCCTCGCCGAAGCCGTCCTTTTTTATTTTATTTTTAAATACCGACAAAAGGAAGGGGTTAAAGCCCAATACATTACTGGAGAGAAACACGAAGAAATGCGTTGGATTCATATCCCGCACAATCTTGTTCTGCTCTGCGATCTGATTATTATCTTTTTTGCGATTAAGGTCTGGTATGAAGTTAAGCAATATCAACCTCCGGCTGACGAAACGGTTCGCGTGATTGGTCAACAGTGGTCATGGCGTTTTGTTCATCCAGGATTAGATAAAGTCTTGGGTACGGCGGACGATGTTGAAACAGTTGATGAATTCCATGTCAAGCTAGGCACTACATACCACTTTTTGCTTGAATCAGTTGACGTTCTGCACAGTTTCTCGATACCAGCATTTCGTCTCAAGCAGGACGCAATACCCGGTCGAGTGATTACTGGATGGTTTAAGCCTACCAGGATCGGTGAGTATGATTTTCAATGTGCCGAGATATGTGGAATTGGACATGGAATTATGAAATCTCGAGTAATTGTCGAGACGCCCGAGGAGCATGAAAAATGGCTTAAGGCTAACCCGGCTCAACCGCAAGTTGCTTCCATTTCTAACTGAGGGGAATCATGAACGATCACACCCACACGAATGCTGGACACGGCCACGATACTTCGCACCATGAGCAGAGTTTCTGGCAGAAGTATGTATTTTCGACTGATCATAAAGTGATCGCGATGCAATATCTATTCACCGGAATGTTCATGGCATTAATTGGTGGATTTTTTAGTTATGTATTTCGGATGCAGTTGGCTTTTCCTGAGCAATCCGTTCCATTGTTTGGTCTGGTAACTCCGGCTATTTATAGCTCTCTTTCGACCAATCACGGTACCATCATGATTTTTTGGGTGGCAATGCCGGTATTGATCGCAGCGTTTGGCAATTATTTAATCCCGCTGATGATCGGATGCGACGACATGGTTTTTCCAAAATTAAACCGGTTGTCTTATCAGATTTTTTTGATAAGCGCGATTATAATAATTATTTCTTTGCTTCTTCCTGGTGGCGGATTTGGTGGTGCTTGGACAGCATATCCACCTCTATCGGTCGAGCCGAAGTATAATTTAACCCCGTATGCTGCGATTCTTTGGTTACTTGCTGTTGCTCTTGAATTCGTCGCGTTCCTTATCGGAGGTATCAATTTTATTACCACATTGATGAATGCCCGCGCCCCGGGAATGAAAATGTTTGATATTCCGCTTGTAGTATGGATGATTGTTCTTGCGAGCCTTTTGTTCATGGCTTCAGTTGGTCCATTAATTGCCGGAGCGGTAATGCTACTTTTTGATCAAACATTGGGGACGGGTTTTTATAATCCTGCACAAGGTGGTGATCCAATTTTATGGCAACACTTATTTTGGTTCTTTGGACATCCTGAAGTTTATGTGGTGTTGCTCCCTGCAATGGGTATCGTTGCTGATGTAATGACTGTCTTCTCGCGTAAAAAGATGTTCGGTTATAAGACAGTGCTTTATACTACGATTGCTACCTGCATTGTTAGTTTCTTTGTTTGGGCGCATCATCAATTCGTTGCTGGCATTGATCCGAGAATGGCAAATGTCTTTACGATTACAACCCTGATTATTTCCATTCCAATCGCTGAGATGTGCTTTGTATATATTGCGACGCTCTACGGTGGTTCTATCAGATTTACTACGCCGATGCTATTTGCGTTGTCATTTCTTGCGGCTTTTTTGATTGGTGGTGTAACGGGAATTTTTCTTGGATCGACGGGAGCGGATATTTATTTTCATGATACCTATTTCGTTGTTGCGCACTTCCATTATACCTTCTTCCCAATCTCTATTATTGCGGTTTTCACAGGTTTGTATTATTGGTACCCAAAGATGTTTGGTCGTCATATGAATGAAATCCTTGGAAAGATTCATTTTTGGGGAACAATTATTCCTTTTAATTTAATTTTTATACCGCTATTTTATGCAGGAGCCGCAGGTACTCATCGACGTATTTATTCCTACGAACATTTTTCAGAACTGAATCTTGATAGCCTTCCTCAACAAATGCAAATTATTGCCACGTATGCATTAGTGGTAATGTTGCTGTTTCAGTTTGTGTTTATCTGGAATTTTTTCTGGAGTATGTTCATGGGTAAAAAGGCGGAAAATAATCCTTGGAAGGCTAATACTCTTGAATGGGTAGCTCCTTCACCGCCACCGCATGGTAATTTTGCTGAATTACCGACGGTTTACCGTGGGCCATATGAGTATAGCGTACCTGGTCGGGAATCTGATTTCTGGCCACAGAATGAAAAGCCATAACCATTGAAGCGAGCCAAGGAAGGCGAGTGGCCTCTTTGCGTAAGGGTACTATTGTTACGGAGTGTTTCCTAAACTTCGAGTACTAAAAACGGTAAGTCAGACAAGCTCTGAGTACTGAGGTAGTACGAAATGGTCTGTCGCAAGGTTCAAAATATCGAATCGAAGCTGCGTTGTAACATAGACGATGGGGAGCAAAATTGAAAAGCTTTCGTCACTAGGCCTGTTAAGGGTCTGACAGCCGGGAAAGACCGGCAATTTTTTATTTCAATGTCAACGGCACTTTTTCCCCCACAGCTAAAGTTGGGGAATTTTCGTGTTTAATTTTAATGAAATTAATTCGGAGACTTCCCCTTAAGGAAGTTTCAGATAATGTCTAAATTTTGAGAGAAAATATGGGTACGTCAATTGCCTTTGATAGACATAAACAAAGAAAACCACTGGTTTCTAACGTCGTTCTTGGAACATTACTCTTTGTTATCGTTGAGGTAATGTTTTTTGCCGCTTTGATTAGCGCTTATTTGGTAATTCGTTCGGGTGCTGGATTACGTTGGATTCCGCCAGGTGATATACGACTTCCTGTGGAATCCACCGCAATCAATACTTTTGCGTTGCTTGTGAGTGGTGTATTGATGATTTTATCTACTAAATGGTTTTTCAAAGGAATTGCTAAAATTCGCTGGATTTTTCTTTGGTCAATGATTTTAGGTACAGGGTTTGTTGTCTTTCAAGGTCAAGAATGGATTAAACTTATTATTCAGGGAATGACCATGGTTTCTGGTGTATTTGGTGCATGTTTTTTTCTTTTGATTGGAATGCATGGGTTACACGCAGTAACAGCGATTATCGCAATGATTTATTTGTGGACAAAAATGAAAGAAGGCGAACTCAAGATTGAGCATATGCAAGCAATGACAGTTTATTGGATGTTTATTGTATGCATTTGGCCATTGCTTTATGGATTAGTTTATTTTTAATTGAGAAATTTGGTAATGTTCAGCATCTTGATGAGAATTTCATGGTTACTTCTATTAATATTTTTAGTAGCCGAAAGAGAAGTATTCGCGTGCGCGGTTTGCGGAACCGGAATAGAGGCTTCACGTAAAGCATTTATTTATTCAACCGCAATTCTTTCGATTGCACCATTAGCAATGATTGGTGGTTTAATTTATTATCTGTTTCGAAAAAATAGAAAACATAATGAAAATCAGGGTTTAGATCTTCATCAAGATTCAGATCTTCATGCTGTTACTCTCTCACTAAATGGAGAGGATAAGATAGAATCAAAAAAAGATTGAGCGTTTGTTCAAATTAAAAATTATACTAAACTGTTTCTTTATCAATGATGCAATTATTAAAAGTAACATTTTCTCCATATCGATCTTTTTGAATCGTAATGCTATCCATGCTGAGGATCTATGACATTTCTTGGTTTAAATGTTTGGCAACTCCCAGGATTAAACGCAGTATTTAATACCATAAGCACGATTTTTCTTATACTTGCTTTTCTCTTTATTCGAAAAAAGCGTGTTTCGTGGCATAGAAACAGTATTCTGATGGCACTTGGGAGCTCCCTATTTTTTTTGATTTCATATTTAGTCTATCATTTTAACGTTGGTCATGTACCCTATGGTGGCAGCGGATGGCTTCGATGGTTTTATTTTACTATTCTACTTAGTCATACATTACTTGCAGTGGTCATTCTACCGATGATAGCAACGGCAATATTTATGGCGCTACGACATAATCCACGCCATCCAATCATCGGTCGGATCACGCTGGTCGCATGGCTTTATGTCTCCATGACGGGTGTCCTGATTTTTTTGATGTTGAGTCCTTACGTCAACAACCTTTTAGAACAATCACGAACCGAAACTTCCGTACTAAAAGTTTTGGCCGTACCCAAAACAGAGGTGAAACAAAATGTCCGCCAGTGAGATCGATTTAAGAAAAATCCATGACTTCGACTGGCGACGTTATTTTGATCTAACCAAGCCTAAGGTCGTGATGCTTATTACTTTTACCGCGTTAGTTGGAATGTTACTTTCTTCACCCGGAATGGTTCCTTTTCATACTTTATTTTTTGGACTATTGGGTATTGGTCTTGCCGCAGCTGCTGGCGCTGCATTAAATCAGGTAATTGATCAGCGTATTGACGCGCTAATGGATCGCACCCGCTATCGTCCCCTACCAACGGGGGATATTGACACCCCCCATGCGTCAACTTTTTCCATGATTTTGGTCGCGGTGTCTATGTTAGTATTAGGTACTCTAGTAAATTTTCTCACTATGGTACTTTCATTTTCTGCATTCGTTGGCTATGCGATAATTTACACCGTTTATCTTAAACGGAGTACCCCCATGAATATCGTTTGGGGTGGATTTGCTGGTGCCATGCCTCCACTTTTAGGTTGGGCTGCAGCAACCGGAGAGTTAGCTATTGAGCCATTATTGTTGGTAGCGTTAATTTTTGTTTGGACTCCGCCTCACTTCTGGGCACTTGCTATTAAGCGACGGGCTGAATATGAACGTGCGGGTATTCCGATGTTACCAGTAACCCATGGGGTTGCGCATACTAAACTTCAAATCCTGATTTATACTATCTTGTTGTTTGGTGTGTCTCTCGCACCTTTTTTTACGCACATGAGTGGTATACTTTATCTGGTAGGTACTGCTTCTCTCGGCGTTGGATTTATTTACCATGCTGCACAGTTATTTATCCATGAGGGAGATAGACAAGCCATGCCTACTTTTGCATACTCGATATTTTATCTAACTAGCGTTTTCGCACTGTTACTAGTAGATCACTATTTGCGAACCATGATAGATTTATGGCTCTAAGTTTAGCATTTGTAAATCACCCCACGGCTAAAGCCGGGGGCTTTAATGGAATAAAGCCTGGTTTACCAGCCTGAGCCACAAAACATTGTGGCTACGTTGCAACGAAGTAAAAGACTCACCCTGGGGCGCTTCCTCAACTCCAGGCGCTGAAAGTGGCAGGAGCAGACAAGCTCGGGGGTAGTACGAAACGGTCTGCCGCAAGGTTCGCAAGAACTGAATCTGCGTTGCAACATTGGCGAGGGGAGCTGGGTCGCAAGACTCGTGTCACCAGGCCCGTAAGGGCTGACAGCCGGGAAAGACCAGCACTTTACTTAACTTCAAAATCAAAAAACAGGAGGACGGCGCTTCCTCCCCATGGCTAAAGCCAGAGGTTTCCGCGCCGGATTTGGATGAAGCTAGATTCTAGTATTGCATGACGTACCATATAGTATTCAGATGCACATCATTGTCGCTACCCTAAGCCTGATACCTGCTGTTTGACGTTCAACCATAACAATTTATATTATATGCCCATGAGTAAATTATCCATAAAGTCAATAATTTATCGATCTCTCTGGATCAAAGGTTTTCCATACCAAAGATCTATGAAAGTTTCATGTACTGTTGAGTGTCTATTAAGCAGACCATTGGAATGTACACCATTAAAGTGTGCGTCACTTGGGTAGCGTAAGGTTTAACCGCCGAGAAAGATAAACAATTTTAATATTTTACTATCCCAAGGGGCGGAGAAAACCGTCCCCTTCTTCCCGCTTTGAAGAGCAAATTTTCTTGGGGTATTGATGAAAAGAACTACCTATACCATTTTAGCGGCGGTCGCCGTCGTGCTTGCGTTCGTTGTGATCACCTTCGGGGCGTATGTACGCCTTTCAGATGCAGGCTTAGGGTGTCCGGATTGGCCTGGTTGCTATGGTCAACTAGCAGTACCAGAAACCAAAGAAGCCATTGATAAAGCGAATGTTGCTTATCCACAACGTCAATTAGAACCTGGTAAGGCCTGGAAAGAAATGTATCATCGATATATTGCTACGGGCCTTGGAGTGCTTATTCTATTACTTGCTGCAATTGCTTGGACTTATCGCAGTAATGGACTTCCTGTAATGTTGCCAACAGTATTGGTTGGACTTGTCACGCTTCAAGGCTTGCTAGGTATGTGGACTGTGACATTACTAGTTAAACCACTTATTGTAACCGCACATCTGGCAGGAGGACTAATTACTTTAATGATGCTTTGGTGGCTAGTATTACGTACCGGACGACTCTTTATCACTCATGAACCAATTTTCATCCGATTCCGTCCCTGGATTGGATTTGGAATGGTTTTACTTTTTGTTCAGGTATTACTTGGAGGTTGGACCAGTACTAATTACGCAGCAGCGGCTTGCATTGAATTTCCTACTTGTTACGCTGGCATGTGGTGGCCACCAACTGATTTTCATGAGGCTTTCACACTGTGGCGAGGATTAGGAATTAATTATGAATTTGGCGTGTTGGAAAATCCTGCTCGTACCGCAATTCATCTTGCACACCGAATTGGTGCGTTAGTAGTATTTGTGTATCTTGTGGTTCTATCAGTGCAAATTATGCAACGTGCTAAAAGTGTAATCCATGCCTATATCGGAGTGGCTTTGCATGTCCTATTGCTTGCTCAAGTTAGTTTAGGTATTGCTACTGTACTTAATTATCGACAGTTATCAGTAGCAGTTGCTCATAATGCGGGTGCAGCACTTTTGCTGCTGGTACTATTAAGTTTATTTCACGCATCGAAACCTCTTGCGGAGGTTCCTACGAAGGATGCTTGAGTATTATTGTTTTTTTCTTTCCTAAAGGAAGGATAGTTTTGCTAAAATATCTGCCTACGTTGCAACGAAGTATTAAACTACACACTGAGGCGTAGGCATTGGAAAAATTACAGTATCTGATAAGGCACTGTAACAGGAACTCACCTTGAGGCGCTTCTTCAACTCAAAGCACTGAAAGCGACGGATGCAGACACGGTGCGTGTAACTACGAAACGGTCTGCCGCAAAGTTCTCAAGAACTGAAGTTTCGTTGCAACATTGGCGAGGGAGCGGGCCGAAAGTATCCGTCGTCAGGCCCGTTAAGGGCTGACAGCCGGGAAAAGCAGGCGTTTTTACTGAACGGTTGTAAAACCGTCTCCTTTCCTTTCCGCTCTAAAGGTCGAGGTTTTTCGGAGACATTGATTAGTGTAAAAATAAAATACCCTGTTACTAGCGACGGGGTTGTTTATTCAACCTAAAAAAATTAGGAGGACGGTGCTTCCTCCTCACGCTTAAAGGTGTGGGGTTTCGCACCGAATTTGGATGAGCAGTGTGCAATCAGAAGGTTCTGGTTTTACCCGTTATGCGATATTTGTTATCATTGCCGCCGCTGCAATACTTTTTTCCTGGTTTGGTCTTGATTACTTCGAGCAAGACTTAAAACCACACGAAGTAACTGAAAATTTGAAAATTGGAACGTTCCTTCCACAGACAAAACCATTATCTCCATTTACTCTCACTGATCAAGATGGTAAGCCTTTTACATTGGATAATCTACATGGACATTGGACCTTTCTTGCTATCGGTTATACTGCGTGTCCAGATATTTGCCCAACGATAATGTCTACATTCAAGGCTATTGATCTTCGTATTACTTCATCAGAAACGAAGCCCATCGCTGAATTTTTATTTGTATCCGTGGATCCAAATCGTGATAGTCCGAAAAAGGTAGGAGATTATGTACGTTATTTTAATCCCCGTTTCTTGGGAGCAACAGGGAGCAATGATGATGTTTTGCATGCTTTGACCGGGCAACTAGGTCTTTTTTATAAACGCGTCGAAGGTGGAAAAACGTCGATGTCTTATTTGATAGATCACTCCGCATCTATCATGCTAATTAATCCTGAAGGTAGTTTAAGTGCCATCTTTAGTTCTCCTCAAGATCCAAAGCTTATTGCTGAAGATTTTGCCACCATCAATGGCCGTTATCAATCGTCGATTATTAAAGGCTAAAACTCATAATAAAGATCAATTAAAAAGTTTCTATCTTATATAGAGGGAGGAGTTCAATTGCATAACTCTTATATTCCATTTGACAAATATTTTTAGTTAAGACAAATATTTTTAGTTAATCAAGAACGGTTTCAACAAAAAAGCTGTTTATGTAAAAATATTTTTTGTCAAAGTCTTTCTAGAAATTTTTCTTCATATTTTTGCGCACTTTAGTTATTAATTGGATTCTCTGCTCTCTTAAGGTCTTGTACCGTTATAGGTCTATCCTAGACAGCACTTGTCCTATATTAGTCCCGTTTTGGTTGTGTGTGACGGTACCATTTATATTATCCGTCAAAATGTCAAAATACTTAGGAGTTACGCAGTTGCCGGTATTGGCAGAATATAAAGAGGAGCGGTTAAATA
>CAUYTW010000349.1 GCA_963575715.1 Gammaproteobacteria bacterium
CGAACTTGTGAATTTGACTTCTCAAGCCCCCGCCTTTAGCCGTGGGGTTCTTGACTATCTTTACCCACCCTTATCCGATAGACCGGTTACATAAGCACCAACCACGATAAAAATCACGCCAATTACCTGACGCAATGATAGAACTTCATTCAGCAGCAGCGCGGAACAAATTGGCACGGAACCGTAGACCAGACAGGTTACCGGATGCGCCAAACTGAGATCAACCCGGGCGATAATGGCCATCCAGATGAAAAACGCCAATAGCAAGCAAACAATGCCGAGCATTACCGGAGCGTTGATCAACAAATGACCAACGTATCTCAACGCTGCGTCCATCGAAATGGTTGGGAATTTTCCCAGGGTATTGACACCAACCTTGAATAGCACTTGTACCGCTGTATCGAAAACCAGCAGTAGCACGAAAAGTATTACAACATCCCAATGAACACGAAACGCGGAATTAATTGGTATTGGAGAGGGCGGGGTCGAAGTTTTCATAGCTCAGGAAAGGGACGATGATACGAAGTAGTTGGTGTATCCACCAATGGCGGTGCCGAAAATAGATCCAGGTTTTTTCCAACCGAGCACCCCTGCGCAGCTTTGCGGCATAGGCCGCTTGCCCACTCTGGTAGGTGTGAAAGCCATCGCGCACGCACATTTCCATATTGTGCAGCCAGCTCAAGTCATAGAAACAATACCGCCGACTTAAGTCGTAATCCATGCCGATGTATTTGTCAATGAGCACGCCCTCTTGACACAGCAATAGATTAAAACCGAATAGTCGCCCTTCCGCCCGATACAGCACATAACGACAACGTCCGGGCAATAATTCACTAACGAGTTGGAAAAAATTGGTGGTCAGGCGTTCAAATTGCAATTCACTGCGCATGAAGCAGTTTAGATAAAGATGATGAATAGCTTCTAGATCAGGAGGCTCGCCATCGAATTCTTCAATGCTGATCTCGTGACGATGTCGATATTTTCGGCGTAGGTCGCGCCGCGTACCACGAGACAAACTGGCGAAATAGTCATCGATACTGGCGAATGTCGTCGAGTTAGTCGCTACCGGCATATTCGGCGCGCGCTCGAAGCCAAATTCAGAGAGCGCCTTTCGCCATGATGGTAGGCCGCTGTCGAGCAAGTCCTTGCAACCAATCAGGTTGGCGTCATGTTGTTCGCCTAGTCGCTGTAATGCCTTGATCGCCATCCGTATTGGTTCCGACTTGCCGCGCCAGTCGGATGCCATACCAAAGCGCAGACTGTCGGTTACTGGTGAGCCAAGGCAGGCCAAACGGATTACGAACAAGCGCGGAAAACGCTGGCCCAGCCACACGGAAAAGCGTTTCAACCGGCCTTGCACCGTGGCGTCTAATCGATAATCGGTCAAGAAATACGGGAAGACACCGACCCGCCGATCATTGCACCAAACCGCCAGATAGCCGGTGTCGAAATGCTCAATACCGGCCTCGGCGAACGCCAGATGATAGGCGTAGCCTTCGAGATCGCCGGAGAAGAGTTCCATCCAGGCCGGATCGTCCAGGTCGCTTCTCGAAAAGCACTCGTCGGTGACACGCCAGACCTCTTCCATATGCAATTCCATACCGTTTCACGCGTCTGCTTCATTCAGAGTTAGGAGTTACGCAGTTAAAAAATAGGAAGTCATTCTGCGCGAAGCGAAGCGGAGTCGTAGAATCCAACTACATAGATTCTGCGACTCCGGTCGCTAACGCGACCTCCGCGTAGAATGAGAAAAAAACTCAATCCTGTAGAGTTACAAATTCAACTGCGTAACTCCTAACATAATTTGAATCATTTAATTAAATATTGAGGATACACCCAAGTAATGCTTTAAGTGAGTAGCTGGTCACCATAAACTTACTTGCGAACGCATATAGCTGATAGGCTCTTTGAAAGTCGTTCGACTTCCTTCTTTGCGGCCATACACGTTTCCTCGGTCGTGAACTCCTGCATTGCTACACCGTGACACACATTACCGGACAGACATAGCTCACCTTTCGATACAGCGGCGGTTATAAAAAATACGATCAGGACGTACATCGCGTTCTCCTATCAAACGAGTTTTCAGTAGATGAAAACTTGATGGTCAAAATTTTTCTTTTCTTCCACGTCCCTGGAAATGTAAATCTCTTAGAGGGTTATATTCCCCGCCGCTTGCGGCGTACGAAAATACAGTGTCTGATAAGGCACTGTAAAACGAAGGTGAGCCGCATAGCGTGCGAACCGTAGTGCAAAAATACCCCGCCGCTTGCGGCGGGGTTGTTTATTTATGTTCAATCATGCTTACCCCTTGCACATAAAACTCTTTGATTCTATTAACTATTAACAACATTCTTGGCACAAACTCCTAAGCTAGCATTGGTTGAATCGTTTGAACAAATCTCTTACCTTCTGAACGGAGCTAGCTTGACCAAAAAAGAAAGTTACTTCATTTTGATCAAACTTAGTCTGAAAAAATACGAAACAACTTTCTGTTAAAAAATCCTCGAATTCGTCTGCAACTATTAAGTCGTAACATTTAAGGACCGTCCCATATTCCGGGCTATCATAAACGTCTGTAGCAATAACTGTATTCATGGTGAATTACTCAATATCTTTAACTCTTCCGGTGTGGGGTCTCGCTTGTAACCTTTGCTTCCCGGTTGAGCATTTGGAAATTTAACTTTATCCAATGTTCCAGGTGGTGCATTTAAGTGAGTATTCGGAACATATTCTTTGACACGCTTCGGCGAGATATCGATAACAGAACCATCGGGTTTAGTAATACGAACAGCATTTTCGCCAGACCGCGTAGTACGAAATTCTTTTTTATCTGATTGGTAACTGTCTTTCACATTAGCTTTATACTCGGAAATTTGGCTTCCTCCTGATGATTCTAATTTCTTCAGAAAAAGATTATAAGATGATACTCCAACAACAGAAGATCCATGCTCTACAACGGAAATTCCTTGAACCGCTCCTATGGGTGCGAAAGCGCATCCTCCTCCCGCTGTAGCTAAACAAAAAGCAGTAGCCCCACCAATTTCAAAACCGCCTGTTAGTATCTCACCTATTCCTTGACTGAAAGATACAGCATCACCTACGTTCTGACCCCATGTATATACCGAGTCATCTTCACGATGATTTCTTCCAATACCAAGGAACTGATTAGAAAGATAAGCATTTATAAATCCATCACTAAATTTTTCTGCGCTTAATCCATTTGGATCATAGAAATTGATGGGATTATTCTTGGCATAGCTATAAACGTTAAAAGTTTGCGGCTCATTAAGATTCGGTTTTGCTAGATCAGCTGAATTAAATCTGTTCACCGAAGGCCGATAATATCGCGCCTCAAAATATTGCAAATTATTTTCTTGATCAGCCTCCTTGCCGACATATCGATAATTAATAAGTGGGCCTTTATTTTTTTCCTGAACATCCTGTCGTGAAATTCCAAATGGAAAATCCGCCAGTTGTCCAAGTATTTCAGAGCTAAACGATAAAGCTAAGTTCGTTGAACCAATGTGGTTATATAAATAGAATGTATCTGGAACAAAAAAACTGCCTAATTGTACACTTCTCGCAACCCGCTTTTCCCCCGCATATACATACTTAAATAACTTTCCTTCCCGCACCTCCGAAAATTTATCAATATAAATTGTGGTTTGTGATTGACCGCTATTCTGCTCAGTAACGACTTTAGTTTTTCTAGTATCACTGTAATCGTAGGTGTACTGAGCACGATATTTCCCCGACTGTATACCTTTCAACCGATCCTTGGCATCCCATAGCAATGTCTTATCGCCATCCTGATAGACATTGCCATTGGCATCGTAACGTAGTGTTCCATCCGTGCCTTTTTCTGTTGCGGTAAGGGCGTGAGGTCCTGGCGGATCAGCAGGATTGCGGCCTAAGCGATTATGGGTGCCACCGCTGTCGCCGGTGATGACTTGTCCTAGATCCACATCCGGTTCTGGATTCAGCAAGGTGGCGTTTTGCCGCAATAGATTGCCGATCCGGTCATAACGATAGTCGATAGTTCCAAATACCGCATCGTTACGGGCTTGAGTTAAGCGGTAGAGAGAGTCATATCGGAAATTCTGGGTCCCATTAAAACGAGTTGCTGTTTGAGCGTCGGTATTGAGTTCTCGACCAATGGCTATCAATTGCTCGTCACTGCGCTGATCGTCAATCGCCGTAATGTTGGAAGCACGATCAAAGTGGTAACGGAAACTCTGAAGCGGTAATTGATCCCGTTGACGCAGGCTGACAAGGCTTTCAAGTCGCTGCCGGCGGTCGTATTGGTAGGTGGTGGTGACGTTGTTGGCTAGAGCCAACGTAAGATTTTGGCCTGCGGGGTTATAAGCGTAATGGTCGATAACGCCAGGGATGGATTTTAGTAGCCCGCGAGGGTTGTACTGGAAATTAGCGACTGTCTGATCGGGATAAGTAATGCTGGTGATTCGATCCATCGAATCATAGGTCATGCCGGTGTAGAAGGTACGGAGCTGGCCTGCGGGATCGGCGATGCGCTTGATTGTCCAGGCAACCCGCCCCCGACTATCGTAGGACTGGTGCTCCTCACCCGATTGATCCCGAACCCAGGCTAGATAGCCACGCGTATGATCTGCCTGGAGGTCTAGGGGTTTCTCTGCCCGATTGGTTGGGGTGATGGCTTCCGCATTATTCGAAGACCAGAATTCTCCATGGGATAACCACCCAGCAGGTTCGTCATAGTGATATTCCACCTCCGGGTTGGTGCCAGTAGCGGAAAAATATTCGGCAGTGATGCGATTGACACCATCGTATTCGTAACGGATGGTTTGATTCTTGGCATCCAGGGTGCGAATGAGATTGCTAGCAGCGTCGTAGTCGTAGCGTACTTGGCCACGGTCTGGGTCATTCATGAAGGTCTGATGACCGAGACCATCATATTCAATGAATTTCTGGTTATTTTGGGAATCGGTATAGCCCGTCAAGTTATCTTTAAGGTCATAGCGATAGCGGGTAATCCAAGTAGTCGGTGTATCGGTAGGTTCCCCATCATCGCGGATTTTGACGATTTCCTGCACTTCCCGCAGTCGCCCGGCACCTTCATCGTTTTGCAAGCCATCCTCAATGTAGAGCATGCCAGCGCCATAGTGAGGCGACAGTGGACTTGTCTGCTCTTCGTCACGAACCAATCGGCTCAGTGGTCGGTATTCAGTCTCCGAGAATTCTCCGGTGGGCTGAATCGCTTTTACTTCCCGTCCCAGCGAGTCGTAATGATGCTCAATGTAGGCACTAGCAAAAGTAGGCACCCGATAGTCCAGGCTGGAATCGGTCTCGAAATAGGGTAGATACTGCCGCCAAGGTTTCTGTCGAGCGTTGAGCTGTACGGTATCCGAGACCACGACCTGACCCGGAATTTCTCCTTCGGCACGAGTCATGAGCTTGTGCCCGAGACCATTATAAAAATGGCGTGAATCGACCGTGCCACCGCCATCGCTTTCCCGTTGATGCACATCTACCCAATTGATGAGGGAACCATCCGCCAGCTTGTGGGCCAGGGTGTAACCGTATTCCGTAGTAGTCCCGCTATCGCCAGGTTTTCGAACGGAAATCAACCGACCAAATTTGTCGTAATCGTAATCAATCGTAAAGCCATTAAAATCTGTGTATTTTTTGATGACGCCAAGGGTTAAATCAACATCCGCTTTTGCGGTCAACGTCAGCTTACCGGTATAAATACTTTCTTGAATCGGGAAGGTGTGAAACTGTGGGTCGTACTGAATTTCTCGGTAATGACCTCTTTCTTTGGCGGCTGCATCGTATAGTGGGTCATAAAGGGCGATGACATTACCATAGAGGTCATAATCACTGCGTTTACTGGCGACATAGGTATTGTCACGTACCCAATCCTCGGTGCGGGTTTCATTGCCCTTGGTGAGGACGCCTAAGGTATCGTTGCCGTCGTAGTAGTGGCGTTGCCGAGTGGCCAGTTGACCATTCTCGTTAGTGATGCTGTGCTCAATGGGACGATCCAGAATCCAGGCGGCTAACCCCGCAGGAAAGCCAGCGGAATAACTCGTCATGCTGACCCGCTCATCATCCCATCCGTCATCCAGGCGGCCCAACTCCCGAACTCTGGTGGTATTGCCATAATCGTCGTAGTCGTATTCCCAACGTAATTGCACCGGATTACCGTTGCCCCGTTCGGTCACTGTCCGGAGCTTGCTGTCCTGACGGGCAAAAACCACAGAACGTGGATCGCCCCCCGTGCCGTCCAACAGCTTACGAGCTGTCCAGGCGTAAGTTTCGGTATGGAAAGTTTGGCCTGCGGCATTTTGCTCCGTTACCGACAATACCTTGCCTTTGAGTGCCTCTGCCGTCACCCCGGTATCAAATTGGTAGCGGGTGATGAGGTCCGGTATTGTGGTATCGCCTGCCTCCACTCTTTCAGCGCCCGCGAAACCGCGAAATTGCTTTTCTTTGCCATCGTAATAACCGTTATGGTATGAAAATTTTCGTGTATAGGTGGCAAGCCCGTCATGCTCTTCGATTTTTGCAACCACGGACATGGGAAACGGGATATTTTCTGGCCAGTTCTGGCCTGCTTCGCGGTCACGAATGAGATCCATGATGCTGGAACGGTAAGTAATTGTGGTGGTGCGTCCAATTCCGTTGGTGATGGTTTTAAGTTGATAAGGCTGCTCGCCTGAAGCGAAATCAAGAAAGGTAAAAGTTTGATTCCCTCCGCCTGGAGCGGTGTTTAAAAGAATATCCACCGAGCCATTCCCATTCACATCGGCTTGACGAAAGGTTGTATAAGAATTAGTCAATGGACCGGCGACAGTAAATGGTGCGGCGAAGCGGGCAGTTGCATGATTCTCTGGATTCAGACCAAGATTAATCCATACTTGAACAGAACCATTCATAACGTATAAAACATCGCTCATTCCATCACCATTGACATCCGCCATGATCAGAGCATTTTCATTGATGATTCCGAACGGAGGGTTTGTCACAGTAACCTTGGTACCAAATTTTCCAAACCCCATCGATGGATAATAAACACACAATTCATTCTGTAGCCAGACAAGATCCAGCATCCGATCGCCATTCATGTCCGCTAGTTTCGTATAAACGCGGTCAAATTTAAGTTGCGGATGCGCAGCAGGTGGCATGAACGGTTGACTCCATCCACCTTTTCCGTTATTCAGCCAGACAAAATTATCGCTGGCGTTGGTTTGCATGACATCAATCAACTTATCATTATTGAGATCAACCAAGCGCACGTCAGGGCTCAAGAAATTAAACCCTGCCTTGGCAATAATGCCGTTCTCCCGCCAAGCGATACTCTGATTTGCATTGCTCAATTTGAATACGTTGACATCCGTACCAAATAGATCCATCAATTCAGTACGACCATCACCATCCAGGTCTGCCAATTGGGTAGTATTGGCGCTCAGGTATTTAACTCCGATGCTGGAAGACATGGATCGATAACTATCCCAGCGGACTTGACCGTTCTCGTCCGGCCCCAAATTATGGTAGTAGCCATGCGGGGTATCGTTGGTATTCAGGATATCGGGTAGTCCATCTCCGTCAATGTCTAGCAGATCGATATTGCCATCGTTCAAGGATATCCGCGGAGCAGATGGCATGGCGGACCAGGTCGCTCTGTCACGAAATGCCGTATACCCAAATTCAGCGGGCGGTAACGTGCTGATTTGATCTTGACCAACCTGAGTGATTTTTCTCAATAAGGAAAGAGGCTGAGTCGCACCTGTTGGCGCGTATTCCAATCGGTAGGAGTGAATTGGCTGACCAGCCGCCAACATGCGCACCGCACTACAACGATAAGCAGTCTTCAACTCGAAGGTGGGGCGATAATCAACAAGCACATCAGGTCGTAATTCATAATCAAAATAAATCTCCATGGATCCAGAGTCTGACCGGTTATAGGTGATGGAAGACAAATAACGCTGGTGGGATCTATCAAGGGTGGTATATCGAAATACGATGACATTACCGTTCAGATCAACCATTTCCTCCAGGAGCCATTTGAAAATATGCCCATTGCCATCTTCGATGCGACCTTGGGGAGTGAAACCAAACTTGGAGTGGATGCCGTTTTTGTATTGGGCAAGCCAACCATTGCTGGAATGGGTGAAACGGGTGAACTCTTCCTCATTTTTCAATCGATAATAGCTATCAGGCTGTGGTACCAGTTCCTCACTACTGGTTGTAGAAACAATGAAGGTGTCGAATTCATCAAACTCATCCACCTCGCCGTCCTGGTCATTATCCACATGATCGCCATTGGGGTAGTCAGTGTAATAGGGAAGCCTCTTATCCGTTTGCCGTTGAATCGCGGGAAGATTGAGTACCCAGCCTAGACCAAAGGGAGAACTCCCATTACCGCTGTTGTAACGTAAATTCAGAACTGGGGCAAAACCCGCTCGCCCGGGAGGGACGACCAACTTAATCGTATAGGATGATGTGCCGGAATTAAGTTGAGGCTCGAACGATTCGCCCAAGCCCTCAATAGCACCTGGCCCAGAAGGCAAGGACAGAACTGAGGGCTTGACCCCAGATTTATCTACGCCTGCCTGCGCGGAGAATACACAAAACATCAAAGCGATAAGCATCACCAGGATGGCACTGGTATATACAGGACGATATCGAAACATAAGTAGACTATCCGTCTTGTCTTGGTGCCATATAGGAAGTTTGAAACCGAATTACAATGTCATTGATACTGTCGAGAGAGATAACAGGCTTGCCATTATTATCTTTTAGCGGGATCTCAAGTGTCCAAAAGGATGCAACTGGTAATTCGTAAAACTCATTGGCCTTTGGATTCTCATCAGGAGTTTTAGCTAAGGTGGCCTCAACTGTAATTGATATACCCTTTTTTGAGAGCCAACCTAGATTATCAGAATGGTACCAATAACGGATTGGATAGCTAGTCATCTCATTTTTTATGATGCTTTGATCATTTGGATCTGTAGATCCCTTGACAGCATTACGAAGAAAACCTATACCGTGTTGCGTCAACGACACTACTTGTTTATTGCTTTTAGCATCATTAGTCAATATATCGATAGAAACAGATCGAATCTTTTCATTCCAACGACCTGGAGAGAAAAAACCTTCATGAGTTTCTTTAATGGTATCGAATTCAATAACTACTGCCTCTGGATAATTATCCATACCCGAGCCAGTTGGTTTTTGGGGGGAGATATTTTTTAGATAATTTTGGAAACGTTTAATATCTTCTTCATATTTTTCATTTTCTTCTAATTTTGATATATCATCTAATATATCATCTAACGAAAGTCTGTAAAGAGTTGTGTTTTTTATGTAATTTTGGAAAGATTTATTATAAGATTTATTTTTTTCTAATTTTAATATATCATTTCGTAAAGAAAATTTGTAAAGAGATATTTTAGCATTAGGATCTTTAGGATCATGATCTCCCGTCCTAACGCCAATTCTTTTATCATTATTGTAGTTATAAAAGGCCTTCGCCATCTCTTGCAACTCATCAGCATTGCGTAGGAGAAAAACAGTTTCAGCTACGTAACTATTACCATTTCCTTTAACTGCAATTTTTTTATTCCACTTATAATCAAAAGCCCGCGCCAAGAAAAAAGTCCAGAGCTGTGCCTCTCTAAAAGCAAAATCCGCGGCAATAATATACTGATTAAGGATAATACGATGAGAGGGGTCAGCGAAATACCGTCCAGCCAGTTCTTTCCTTGCTTCGGAGCGACGAGCTTCCAAATATTCCTTTTCATTAACGAGTACCTGTAATTTATTTATTTCTTGAGAGAGTTGAATAGTGCTGACTAACATATCAACATTAAGAGTTTTCATACCTAACCATAAATTCTTGATGACTGCATCACTGTTAGCATCAGCAATATTATCTTGTAATACTGTGATTTTAGCATTTTGAGCAGCAAGTAATCGCTCCTTTTCTGCCTGTAAAAACCCTTTTCCTAGTTCTGCCCCAGCTTGAATCCAAGCATTATCTGCATTAGCTACAGCACCCCACGGAGTTATACTATTCGCAGCAGCGACTTGCCCATTAAACCATGCTTGGGTAGCATTAATTAGTCCTATTTCCCTAGTTAATTCAGATTGGCTTCTACCATATTTAATATATACATCTTTTATAGATATATTGTTCTTATGCTCTTTTTTACGTCGCTTAATTTCAATATTAATTTGTTCCTTCAAATTTTCTATTTCTTTATTTTTCTTTTCGACAAACAATTTTTGAATTTCAATTTGTTGTAATTGAATCGCAATCTCACCACCTGAATTTTCTTTCGGTGAGCTATACTCATGTGTTCCAAAAGATGCTCCGACAATTTGATGTAACCTGCGATCATAAAGATTTTGCTGGGCTTGTAGTTCAGCAGATATTTGGCTTTCACTCATTTTTATCTCATTAAATTTTAATTTAGCTTCCTCCAATTTATTAAATGCATCACCAAGAGGACCTCTAAGGCTTTTTTTAACTCCATCGGGAATCAATTCATTTTGAAAATAATCATAAGAATCACGCATGTTCCCTGTAATAAGCCCAGGGTGTATTAAGGCCAAAGATTCCTGATCGAGACCGAGAGGTTTAGCATTACCTTTCAAAAAATTTTCTATTCCAGATAACTCCGTTAATCCTTGATCCCAACCTGATTTAGCATTAAAAAAAGCTAGGTTAGTAGTATTCGTCATGTCAGGTTTAGGAGAACTCGTTATTTCAGGATAAATGCCATTTAGAATGGAACTATCCGATGAAGACTCCTTGGTGAATTCGTCTATCACATCATGAGCATTTTTTATATCCGAATCGCCATTATTTATCCTCCGTAGAGCATAAAGTTTTGCTAATTTTGCTACCGCACGGGAAGCATTACCTTTCAAAAAATTTTCTATTCCAGATAACTCCGTTAATCCTTGATCCCAACCTGATTTAGCATTAAAAAAAGCTAGGTTAGTAGTATTCGTCATGTCAGGTTTAGGAGAACTCGTTATTTCAGGATAAATGCCATTTAGAATGGAACTATCCGATGAAGACTCCTTTGAAGACTCCTTGGTGAATTCGTCTATCACATCATGAGCATTTTTTATATCCGAATCGCCATTATTTATCCTCCGTAGAGCATAAAGTTTTGCTAATTTTGCTACCGCACGGGAATATTCACGTTCAATCTCATAAAGCAGCACAAAATCTTTGTAGCCACTGAAAGTTTTGATACTTTCAGAAGATGTATCGAGGAAACGTTCTTTGACCCGTTCCTTGAACAAAAAGTATCCAAATGGACTATCGTTACCGCTAATCCCAATACGGCTCAAGTCAATACCTAAACGATCTTTAAAAAGTTCAAAATAATCCTGTTTAGCTCTTTTAAATAATGGAAGTGCTTCTACAAGACGAGCGATTTCATCATTAATACAAAATTTACCGTAGAGAGAGCCTGTTATTAGCCCAAGAGCAGCTTTTTGTACTTCCAACATTTTTTCATTAGCAACCATCATATTGGCTACAGCAGTATCATAATAAATATCGAGTAAACTATTCTGCAGCTTGATATTGGTTGGGTCGTACCTCAAAGCATCCTTAATTACTTGGGCTGCTTTTTTCGCTCTATTCTGTTCCTCAATAGTCCACAATTTTTCCATTGTCGGAAAGGTAAGGTCCTCACCATCTCTCAGATACTGCTTATCCTTATAGCGAAATGCCGTTTTTTCTTTCGGATAAGTTTCAGAATTATCCGACTTGTCATAATACAGCATCATTAAGGCAGTCTTTAACGCTGCCTCCTGGAATCCAGGATAAGGAACAACCATTGAGACTACCTGACCCAAAGATGATTGGGGGAGCGCATATCCTTTATCATCCTTTGGCTGCACCTGTGCCCCACTCTCGTTAGGTAAGGTCGATATATGACCATTGAAAAACATCGCCGTGGCTGAATCCCCTGATGATATTTTTGGATTATTGGCGTAATCACCTTGCACGGTATCAGCTAAAGCAGTGTTACTTAGGATATATCCGCAAAAAAATAGAAGATTGCAGAGTAGCTTTTTCATGATGTCGCTCATTGGATTGTTCCTTAAAACAAAGAACTGAAATGCTTTAATATTTTATAATATAGTTAATGGTCAGGTATGGAGGCATAATTTCAAACTCTTGGTTTTTGCCTTCATCTCTTATTTCTTCAGTACTTTTTAGATCCATTGTTCTCTCGCCATGCCTGCCTGTGGACTCACACTCTTTTACAAAACACGAACCGCCTCTTGTTACTAAATATATATAATCGCTTCTTGCTTTATGATTATGTGTTGGCATTTGTTCTATAGTAATCTTGTGTTCCTTTTTCCCTCCCTGTTTATTGATATCTTCTCGACTTGAACTACCAAAAGGAAATTTATTCCTAAAATTGGGAAGTTTATCTTGTCCAAGTCCAGTCAAATGTGATTTGAGGGCATTAAACTTGGCATCTTTCAGACTGTCATCGATGAGAGATCTTCCATCACAAAAGAGCCAACCATCTGGTTCTGTAGTACCCATATACATTTGGACCGCGCCTACCGGAGATCCATTATAAGCCTGGATAGCATACGGAGTACTTAATATCTGCTGACGAGGCGATATTTCCTTGGCATCACCCACTTTAATCCCAAGGAAACGATTTGCGCCACGAAAAGCCTCGGTAATTGGTCTTTTATTATCATCAGTTGTGACGCTCAGGATGACATTAAATTGACCATTGATCATTGATACATTCTCAAAAATCTGTGGACCCCAGACTTTCTCACCACCAACAGGGGCATCATAGAGATTGAATTCAAGTTTTATAGGTCCAACCATCGGTTTTCCAGCATCGTCCGTTAGCGTGCCCTGATAGTTAACGAAGGCAGGAACAGATTCGGCGGCCAAAACTGCTCCAACTGTTGAAAGCAAAATGGCGGCAAGAATATTAAATAGTTGCTTAATCATTGATATTTCCTCAAAGGTATGTTTGCTCAATATTATTTAACTCAAGTTGCTACCTATTTGCCTTTCTCCCCTCTCCCTTTGGGAGAGG
>CAUYTW010000350.1 GCA_963575715.1 Gammaproteobacteria bacterium
AGCAAACATACAAGACCTCTCTACTTCTATAGAGTAAGGCTCGTCATAAATTACCATCTTAATTCTCTTTATAGCTATCTGTTTCAAACATTCGTAGCAAGGCATTAATGTAGCAGCTATCAATTTACATTCACCTGGAGATACAAAATTTAAACAATTTTGCTCCGCATGCACTACCCATTGTCTCCTTGCTTCTCTATCTGTCCAATCTATAGTAACACCACTAGGAACACCATTATATCCTAAGCTAGCTACTGTATTGTCATGTCTAAGAGCGCAAGCACCTACCTTCTGCCATGGGTCTTCTGAACGGATTGAAGCAGTATAGGCTAGTTCCAAAGCATATTCCTGCCAACTAGGGCGTGAACTTGTCATAAATGAAGTGGAAGTTATTCTAGAGCAAACAGCTTAATAACAATATATCTTAATGTTTTATAGAGGTTATCGTCTTCTTCTTCTATAGCCTTAAACTTCTTACAAAGTCTAGGTTCATTAGGATTATCAGTTTTAGCCGCTCGTAGAAACCTGTGATTATCAACCACTAGGATTATCTCTTCTGCGTCATTATCTAGATCAATATCTATAGTCATGTTTTAAAGACTCTAGAACTAGATAATATAATTGTCAATATATAAAAATTAGATTAAGATAAAAACATGTTATCAAGACCAGAGAAGATTTCAAAATTAAAGATGTGGTTAAACGGAACAATATTAGATAGTAATGTTGTTAAAAGAAATTTAGGTATAGATGCTAGTCATATTACTCCACAAGTATTACTATCATCTACTGAAAAACTCATTAAGATAAATAAGAGGGAAGTGGAGCCTGATGATAGAGATGACCTTAAGTTTTCTAAGTTTTTGGGATTAGAAGACTACGTAGATGAGCATATATCTAAGGATGCAGGTAGGTTGCAGCAAAAAGCAGCTTATAAAATGCAGATGAAGAAGAATCTATCCTGGCTACACCCTGGTTTCTTCTCTCCTCAGATAAGGTCTATAGTTATTGGAAATACTTTAGCTAATAACGTGGATGGTATTAACCCTTTAGAACATTGGGATAATAGTCATAGAGTTACTAAATTAGGTGAAGGCGGAATCGGGTCAATTGAAGCAATACCTGCATCTTCCAGACAAATAGCCCAATCTTCTTTCGGCTTTCTAGATCCAGTACATGTCATGGAATCAGAAAAAATAGGTGTAACTAGCTTTGTGAATAATAATGTAGCTAAAGGTAGAGACGGTAAGCTATATAAAGTAATGAAAGATAAAGACGGTAAGCTAAGCTGGATGGATCACGAAGCTATTCTAGATAAGCAAGTTAAGATACCTGAGAATTAAAAACTGTAAATTGGGTGCAGGTTTGGTAGTAGTCGGTAGTTATATTAGCTTTAGCTGGATTCATTACTGACGTAAATTTAATAGGCCCTGTAGTAGCATCAGGAGGGACTAACACAGTTAACTGATCTACTATTCCATTATGAGTTATCTTTGTTGGTGTGACTTCAGAACTATTTCCAAATTGAACAGTTGTCACATCCAAAAAACCATCTCGATATTCAGGTGTATTGTATTGAGGTTGATAAGCAGGGCAGTCTATAGTAACTAATGTTCCTACAGTCCCAAATTGAGGAGTAAAGGTTATTTGATCATATCTCTCTGTTTGCACTATAGAAGATTCCCAAACAGCAGTAGATATTGAAATTCCAGTTGTTTTAGGCACACCATCTATAGGAATAGAGGGTATTTGTATATTTGAAAAACTCATAACAGGTAGCATAGAAGAGCCTATTGAGATACTACCATTCCTACCTACTATCTGAAATTGTATGTTAGGAAACCAATAATAATTCTCTGGTTGTCCGGCTCCTCTTCTTAAATCATAAAACCCTCTAACTGCATCAAAGGTTATTAAGTCAGCCACATCTCTAACCACTCCACCTCTATTAATACTTTTAAACTTATTACGATACATAGAGCCACCATCCACAAATACTCTACGAATGATACCTTGTGCATCTATATGATCAGCATCTGCAGCAGAACCACTTGCAGCATTAATAGTATATTCATTTTCTAATGCTATAGCACTACGAAGCTTATAATAGAGTGTCTTTACATTAACAAAGAGGTCGTACATAGCATCGCCAGACAAACCTATAGGCCAGCCAGTAGAATATCCAGTAGTCGCCCTTTCAGGGTTAGTACCATGCATAGGTATAACTCCATGATCATTAAAAGGGGCGGAGGTTGTTAATGGTCTAAAATTAGGTGATTCAACGCTAGCTGAGCTATTTGTAGCACTGTAATTACCTAGTCTAAAATAGTCTACGCTCATACAATGTCACTTAAAGGAACATACTCAGAGAAGCTGCGAGTGAAGCTTGAACAGACAGCCATAAAAGCAATACCTCCTTTTATATCTGCTACCTTAATCAGATTATTAGCTGAATTCATAGTATCATACTTAAGGCTCAATGGATTCTCCCACGTATTTATAGTAGGTATAGATCCATCAGTAGTATAGTAAACATGAATATCATCTCCATACACACCTAAGTTATGAACGATATGATTAGCATCTTCAGTAGGAGCTACAGTAAAGGTAAGCTGTACTTCGTCTATACCAGTCAAAGCAGTCGTTAATACAGGCTTAGATAATTGTATATTATTAGGTACTCCACCATGAGCTATTTCAGGGACTACAATTGGAACGTTATCTGCATTCCTAGTAGTTAAGATAAGATGAGAAGAAAGCATCTGTTGTATAGGATAAGCCATGCTAGATTGAGCTACAGTCTCTTCATCTATCTCGTCTAACGCTCCAGGTTCATCTACATTCTTACCATCTTTAGTTTGAGCTATTAATATCCAAGCTTTTAATTGTCTTGGTCTATTACCTTCTATTTTAGATAATCGTTCCAATACATCTAATTGCTGATTTACTAAACTATCTCTAGTAGTATCATCTACACCTATCATCTTCAATCCAGATAGCTCTGCATATGTACCTATATACAATGATTCAGCATCTGTGGGTCTAATTACTTTATATTGTTGGTTTACTACATCAGCTACAGGCCCTTCAGGCTCATCCCAACTATCACCTTTACAGATAGCCGCATAAACGAACCTAGGAGCTGCTAGAGAGGCTATAGCGGCGTCAAACACTATCTCTAAGTATATCTTCTCATTCTGTCCTAACTCAAATGGTGTATCTAAGCCATGTATAGGTAGGTAAGTAGTGTTCTTAATATCATGGTATAGGAATGATCTAGGCACTACCTTTACTAAAGACTTAACATTTACTGGGTCAGTAGCAGTACTAGGCTTATCTTCTCTACACTTGATAACTTTAAATGGAGGGAACACTTTAGGGCCAGAACCACCTAAACACTGCCATACACCATTATCTCTAGTAGAAGAAGGTATAATTCCAGCAGCTATAGCACCAGCATTAGCATAGAAGGTGTATCTAGCGCCTTCAGGGAATACTAGAGAAGCTACATCACCATTAGAGAAGGTATCATAGAAGTTCCAATCTCTCTTATTAAAGCCACCTACGTTACCTACTGGAATATCTAATACGCCAGATACCTTTAACCCACACTGAGGACTAGTGTTACTTATAGGTGCTATTTTAACTGTATGATTTATAGGGGCACCACCACCTACCTTAACTACTAAGTCAGAGTGTTGTGCTCCATTCTGTCCATCATATTTAAAACCATCAGGACAAGCTAATACAGGAACATTAATATCTTGATTAGAAAACTCAAACCCACAACCAGATGCAGAAGGGGCTAGACCTATTTTAAAATCTAGTTTGCCTTTAGTAATATTATTAGTTGTAGCTGGTTTATCAGGGTCAAAGCTTAGTACAAAGTCACCTTGTTTACTACCTACCGACAGTCTATCACAGTTATAAGTAAAGGCAGCTAGCCCTAAATTAATCTCTCCAGTTAATAAAGCACCACAATCATCTGAGTTAGGGTCAGCTTCTTTAAGTCTTTGTAACCTTAAGTTCTGATAGCGCTTATGCCCGGCAGTAGAAAAAGGATCTACGTAGTCTACTTGTTCACTAGAGTTGATTCTAATTACTAAACCATTCGGATCTCTATCAAAAGTAAATCCTCCTGGGCAGTAAGGTGTAGGAAGGTCTACTTGAATATTACCAAAGTCCCAGCTACATGGTTTATCTGTTAATCTAGCTTGAGCAAAGTCTATGAAGTTACTATCGTTACCATCTGAAGTTACAAATCTTAAATGCCCTTCTAAGTTAACTCCATCAGGGCTACAAGGTATTACTAACTCAGGAAAGTCTAAGCCCCAGCTACATATATCTGGATCTTTCTTAGCAGTAATGACTAAGGTTTGTGGAGGTAACTGTATTATATGAGAATTATTATCTGGGTCTAACAAAGGCTTCCAGATAAAGGCTGGATTAGAAACTATAAGAGATCTAGTAGTGAATTTAATACCTTCCTGACAAGGCACTTCTATATTAATAGTTCCACCTAATTCGTAGTCACAACAACCTGGATTAGTAAGAAAGTCAGCTGTTTGTGTTTCTACTACATCTCCTCTATCTGTAGTAGTTATAGTTACACCTCCATGTATATTAGGTCCATCAGGGTAGCATGGAATCTGTAGCTCAGGCATGCTTAGATCATACTGGCAAGGGTTATTCTGATTCCTTACCAAACTTACTAGCTTGTTCTCTATTACATTAGGACAAGTAGAAGTAATCTGCATAGTTGTCTGCCCAAAAGTAATACCATTAGGACAGGGAATGCATGGGATAGTAATAGTAAGATTACCCTCCATTATCCACTTACACACCTCTTCATCATTTTGAGTTAATTTAATCCTAGTAGTATCGGTAACTCCTCTATTTAAGTCCTTTACCGTTATTAAAGCAGATCCAAAGAACTTAGGACCATTAGGATAACAAGGGATAACTAAATCAGGTATTACTAAGTCATAAGCGCAAGGGTCGTCTTCATTTCTTACTGCACCTATAGATAGCGTACCAGATGATTCAGTATCATTAGTAGAAGAGAATATTCCTCCTTCTGAAGCATTAAATGTTATACCCTCAGGACAGCTTTCAGGAATAGGAAAGGGGTCAATTACTACAGGAAACTCGATGAAAGGAGGTGTACAGGATTTCTCAATATCTGGCGGAGCTAAAGCAGGAAAGTCAGGAACACCATTTATAAAAGCAGGTAAAGCACAACCAACAGGTTTTGTTTTACTAATAGGTTTGTACTCAGCTTGAAACGCTCCTATCTCATTTAGCAGCAAATCTATATCTTTACTAATCATTTCATTATGCTAATCAATTTATAGTATAGATACAAGCTAACATACAGTGTCATACTTATACTAGGAACAAGCATTAAGAGCAATCCCCAGTCTTGATATAGGTTACATACAATAGCGTACAACACTACGTTCTGTAAACAAGATATCCAAGCTCCAAAACATATAGGACAGCCTATCATCCTTACTATAAAGGAGTTATAATAGTTAAGTAGAAATTTAGGATATGTAAGTTCAGTATCATCTGCACTAACCTCTTTATACTCGTCAACTTTAAACAATTTTTCAAGACCTAGTAAAGAAGCATACTCTACAAAAGCATTCTTATGAAACCATATTAAAAGAAAGATAGTTTGTGGAAACGCCATCAATATAGAAATTAAAATAAACATAAAGATACTCTATAATCATTAAGGCTGAATGGCAACAAAATACCACTCAGCCTTAACTATTATGAAACCAGAGGCTATTCTACCGGCAAATTATCTATGATTTCCTTAATCTCTGCTTTGATGCGTTTAATATTTTCTGCATGCGCTTTTCCTGTATCTTTCTTGTCCTTCTCAGCTTGAACAAGTTCTAGATATAAGTTATACACCTTTTCTGGTGTGGTTGTGTCATCCATTAGTTACCTCCTTTTGTGTGGTCATTTTGGTAAGTAAGTCCAATACTACTTCTCGTTGTCCTAGCACCATCAACTTCATTTTCTGTAAGTTCTGCAACTGATCTGCCAACTTATCTATGTTTTGTTGTAGCTTTCCTAATGATTCGTCAGCATTAGCTTTATATACATTAATTTGATTTAAGATCTCTTCAGGAGTCATCTTAATATCTACCTTAGGCATTTCTATAGCTGTAGGTAACACAGCTTGTTCATTAGTTTGTTCCATAATTTAGTTACTGTTATTCGTTAATATCGTCTAACGAAAGAAATCTGTCAAATAAAAAAGGCAGAACCTTTCGATTCTGCCCTAGTATGAATGGAGGTAGTGAAAATTACACTGGCTGTAATAGAACTGTAGCTACAGGTGTAGCGTAAGAACCTGGCGTAGCACCTGCCATCTTAATACCAATTCTATCACCAGCAGCAATGAGAAGTTCAGATGCTGTAGTTGATAGAGTACCATAATATGCAACACCAGCAGTAGCAGAACAGTCAATAGCTGCACTATTTAGTGCCGTGCCAGACCCTGCAGCTGTAGTACCTGAACACTTTTCAAATGTAGCATTGAGTGTAGTACCTGCTGTACCATATTTAATTGAAGTAGCCAGAACCTTATAAGCTCTATCAGCAACAAAGAAACCTTGATTTACTGAAGTAACAGGGACTGTGCTACAAGCTACAGTAACAATACCACCAACTGGAATAGCTGGGGCAAACGTTAATGTAAGTGCTACATTAGCAAGAGCTGTAGTTGTTCCGGTTACTTTAGCTGTAATAATGTCACCAGGCGTAAGATATATAATACCATTAGGATTTGTAGCTGTTGCTGTTGCTGAAGCTAGTGTACCGGTTTGTGGTACATAATTATCACCTTTACAATTAAATGCAGTAGAGAGAAGAGATGTGCCTGCACCTGCAGAATCACCTGGGATATCTTTAGTGAGCTGTAGAGTTACAGCCGAGCCATTTGATCCTTTAACACTATGTACATAAGAAGCAGCAACTAAGCGGCAAGGAGACGTTACAGTATAAACTGTAGTTGTGGCTCCTACAGCAGAAGCAATGGTATATACTACTTTAGTGTTATTACCAAATTCTGTATCAGCACCAAGAGGGGTCCAGGTATTACCATTAGCAAACCAGAGACGGTTGTTATTATATCGGATTGAACTAGCTGTGTTACCAGTAGGAAGTTGGAACGAGGAAACTTTTCGGACACTAGATGCATCTGCCATAAATAAATCTTTCTATTAATTGTTGGTTCTTAATTGAACTTAACTATAGCTTAAACAATTAAATAGAGGGCGTCAAGGGTATATTCGCTATAATATACTAGGTCAACGAAGCTTCTTCTTTAGTTTCTATAGGTGTAACAAAGCCCATATAACCTATAGCCATACCTTTTAAGTCTCTAAGTACGTAAGCATGAACATCAACTAAATGGCTAGTACTATCAGACTTTAGTATCTTAAAGGCCATTACAAAATCTCTACGCTCTTTAACACAAGCATACCAATCTTCTACTACTTTATCTCTATCATCTGGATGAATAAATAACTTCCATCCTTTACCTAATGCTTCATCTATAGTACGTCCAAAGATTCTACAATAAGCTCTGTTTACAAAAATATTATCCCCATTTACATCAGATTCAAAGATACCTTTATCACTATGGTTAGCTATAGCAATCTGTCTTTGGTCTAGTCTGATTACAGTAGATAAGATAGCATCAATAGAGTGCTTCAATCCTTCTACTGAATCCTTTAAACTAGTTCCGCCATTAGGTTTCATCTCTTTAGCTACGTAATTGCAGTTATGGTAAAAAGATACTGCTCCAGTAAATAAGTTAATAAGAGGTTTATATATAAGCTTAACAAACCCATATATTGCTGCTAAAGCCGTTGCCAGCATACCTAAAGTCTCAGCTAATTTTAGCCATGTAAATGTTAACATACTATTCTTCCCTATGTCCAAAGACCTTAGTATACATCTTTTCTACTTCATTACCTGAGTATTCCTTTTTATTTTTGAGTAGAATTTCTTTCCCCCAAGCAGCTTCCATTTCTGAGTCTGATACACCTAAGTCCCGTAACAACCCATATAGTTTAATTTGTGTCGTGCCTACCTGATAAATAAACAAAGCTCTATCAGGATAAAAAATTACCTTACCTCCCATACCAGAGCCAGCTTGTACATTAACATGAGCTTCTGCTTCACCTGACTCTTTAATCCTGGAATATACACCTGGTTTAAGCCTTGCTTGAGAACAATTACTTACTAAAGCTCCATTTGCAAAGTAGTTATGATTATCTGCCACTTCAATATCATAAACTGTTCTATGGGTAGAATACCACTTCTTAGTACTATTATCTACATTACATGGAACAGAAAACAATTCGTATGTAATTGGTTGTGACTGAGTTATGTCTATTAGCTTGGTACCATACTTCGTTTGTACTTCATCCCACCAAAGAGCCATAGTAGGTTCAGTTTTAAAATTCTCAGCTTTTAACAATTTTATTGCTTGTCTACCCCCAAGTCTTTTTCCACTACCATATTTATTATACCAAACTAAATCTGTTTGTGCTTTATTAATATAGCATTCAGAGCATAATTTTGTCTGTAAGTCGGTTTCCTTATTACAGCTAGTACAAAAGCCAGTGATAGGTCTAGTAGACCCAAACTTATATCTAAAAATATCTAAAGCGTAAGGAGCGATCAAATCAAGAAATTTTCTGGAAGAAGTAGAGTCAAAAGCTAGCATATTGTTTCTTCCTTGATTTATAGCTCTATGAGAGAACTCTGTTGGTTTATGCTCTATCCTACCAGTTAATCCCCACTTTTTATTAAACCAACACAACATTAATTCAAGCTCTTCTTTGGTAAACCAGTTTGTACAAAGAATAACAGAGATACAATTGCCATTTTTTTGCCTAGCTAGTGTGCCATCATCAAAATAAAATATAGCTAAACCTAACTCATCAACCTGGTCTAATAATTCTTGATCAAATGTTTTAATACAATTCTTGTAATACTTCTCTCGCAATTGCCAAAAATAGCTATGAGCTTTTGTGTGAAAGCAGTACGATTTGTGTTTTGCTTTACATTCTGTAATTCCTGTATCTGCGCAAAATGGTCCTAATATCTGGTGTTTAAATTTTAAATATTCCAATTGTTTTGCACAATGAGTCTCCCTAAAAATACCACCTTTTTGTATATGTGCATCACCTAAGAAAGAGCCAAGAACTACCTGCTTTTGTATGTATGATAACTTCTCTCTCACTAGAGTTACTTCTTTTATATTTTGTAATTCTGTTTTAGTTCCATCATTACTATAAAAATTATGCGTTTTGGTGCCCCATATAGTAGTAGGATTAAACTTACTAGCAGCAACAGGCAATCTACCATTAGCTTTAAAAGTCACTTCAGACATAGGTTGGATAATTTTATTTTTCATCCAACTAACTATAGGTTTCAACTCAAATTCTTTTGTATTAAAATTGTAGCTCCAAACTCTTATATTTTTTTCTTTATTTACTATGTCCTCAATCCGTTGCATACCATTTTCAGTCCATACAAACGTACTACCATGAAAACAATGACTGTATTCTGAACCATTTAGAATTACTGTATTTCTTTCAGTTACCCAAGGAATATGAGCTATAGTAGTGGACTTTTCATCAACTACTGCTCCTGTCTTCTTATCTATTAACTGAACCTTGCCTTTTAATGGAATAGTTAAATCTTTCTTATCCATCATAGCCTTATTCTGTTCAGCATAAGTATAAGGTTTCGCAGGCTCATGTAACTCTATATTGCTAACTTTTAATCTATAAGCATTTGACTCTACCTTATTTAAAGCTTTTTTAAATGAAGATACAGCGTTCTCATTTACCCACTTCCTAGTTTTAAGAGGGTCAAAAAATCCTCTTACATTATCAGGAATAGGAAGATCGTATAATGGACCTATCTGTGTATTCATTAAAAGAAGCTAGGAACAACTGATTTTTGAGGTAGTTGAGGTGCTGGTTGGTTAACGTAGTTATTTACTGTAGTAGTGGGTGCTGGAGCTTGTTCTTTTCCACTAAGCAACCATCCTGCACCACCTACACCTAATAAAGCTAATAGCAGCTTACCCCAATGATCTTTTAAGAAGTTACCTACTTGCAGACGACCTTTACCACCTACTTTAGGATTACCTTGACTATCTAAAGAAGCAGCACCATAAGACTTATCAGCCATTGCTCCTTGCCACTTATTGGCTATCTCTGGTTCTGACATTCCCCATTCTCTCCACATCTTTTCTTGAGGTGAAATATCTTTGTCGATAGAACCTAATACATCACCTACACCAGTATTATTAATTCTCTCCACTCCTTTATCTGCAAGGCTGGTTTTAAGCTGGTCTTGTAAATATTTATTCTGATTTAAAAAACTAGCTTCCAAATCACTTAACTCTTGTGGTGCTTCACCAGGTTTTAAATTCTGAACCCTGTCCTTAACCATTTGTCTAGGGTCAGGGAGGATCTTATTAAGAAGAGGCACATGAGAGGCAGCCCGTAAGATAGGGCCAGCTGTACTAGTAGCTGTGTCTCTAACCAACCCACCTAAAAAGCTTTGATTAGCATAGTTCTTTTGCCAAGGAGCTATAGGAGCAGCAGGTGTAGTTGGTTTATCTACTGTAGGTGTCTTTACACCAGTACTAGCAGAACCACCTCCTGCATTAGATGTAGGTGTGGTACCTGCACCAGCACCAACTTTAGGTACTGTAGCTGCATTCTTCTCCAACTCGCACAGCAACCCTTGATAGAAAGCTTTATTGTCCATATACAACCTTCATAGGATATTGCGCACCTTGTTCCTTCTCTTTCTTCTTTTGATTTGCATATAACAAAGCACCTAATGTTCCTATTAAGCCACCACCCATTACTACCTTAGCTGTTTGCTTAGTTAGATCAGGCATTCCTAAACCTAGGGTATTAATAACCTTACCACCACCACTAAACATAGCATTATCATAGTGGTTAGCTACCATATGCTGTATATCTGGATTCTTTGAAGCCATAGCAATGTCAGCAGCAGAAATTTCAGCTTCTTTAGATAGCTCTTCTGCTATAGCCTCACACATACTGTCTACACAAGGAGTTTCAGAAGCTATTTTATTCGTAGCCTTAGCTAATTGTAGTTGAGTAATATATTGTTGCTTAGCCTGATCAATCTTACTATTCATCTCCTTCTCTTTATACTTGTCATAGAGGTACTTAGCTCCTAGAAAACCACCAGGTAGCCCAATCATACCTGCCATTAGTTTATTACTCCAAGGAGAAGGATCAGCCGTAGATATAGGATCACCAAAAGCAGCAGTCTTAGGAGAAGAGAAAGGCAATTCTGGATGTTCTTCAGGTAGGTTAAGAGAGACTACATTTTCTTTAGGCTTCTCTGGTACTACTTTATTGAAGGCGTCTGATAGCATTCTCATACCACCAAAAGCCCCACCACCAGTTAAAGCAGTCATTAATAGTATCTCTGCTGGACTCCAAGCTTCTTTATTCATTAGTCTTCTCCTTTTGCTTCTCTCGATCTTTCTTTACATCTAAATTCTCAGTATACTCTAAAAATAGTTTAAATTCTCCCCTAGGCGTCCAATAGCTAGTTCGATTAATGATCTGATATAACTCATTATCATTCATTAACTGGTCAAAGAGCTGGCTATCATCTTCTTCTACACCAGGGCTTAACATAATGTGTCTATATCGAAGTCTAGGCATATCAGGGGCTTTAACCTTGATACCTAGCTGCTCTTCATAGGCATCCATTATCTTCTCTGGATCAAAACCTTTAAAGAGATCTTTTCTACTCTGCTCTTCTGTCTTAGGGACTAGTGGCAGCTCAGAAAGGGTCTCACTAAAAATAAAGTCTTTTCTATCTTTTAACTTCATAGAGCTTGTTGATTCTGTAAGGCAGCTTGAAGTGCTTTGGTGGCTTCTATATATTGCTGGCGCTCCTTCATCTTCTTCAATATCTTCTCGTTAGAGTTCTCATTAGCCTTATAACCAGCATATATACCAGCGCCACCTAATGCTCCTGTACCTATCGAAACAAGTCCACCTAAATTAAGTAGACCTGGTGTAGCTTTCGCTAAACCTGCTAAAGCAGCAGAAGCTCCAGCTGTTTTAATATTAGCATTGTTTTTCAACGCTACTTCTAAATCTTCAATAGTATGGCCAGTTTTCTCTAATTCTTGGGCAAACGCCATCTTAATTTGTTCAGGTAAAATTTTCATAGTCTAATATCTTGAGCTATCCATAACGTAAGAATTTGTCCTATCATTATAAGTAGCAAATTGTTTATGGTGTTTGGTTACTTGATCATATATTAGACGACCTATACCATAACCTGCAACACCTAATAAAATCTGAGCAGCCTTACTTAAATTAACATACTTAGCTATAGCAATACTAACGGTAGCTCCTGCTGCTCCACTCAAAAATTTGGATATTGATTTCTTATCCTGACAAATCTCTAATAGCTGGGCTTTCTCTGAAGGAGAGAGACCAGCATCATAGTGAATTAGTCCTAGTAAAGAGTCTATGTTCATTAGTCAGCAGCGTCAGTAATTTGAGGAGTTCTACCTACAGCAGCTTGAGCGTAGTAGTTATGAGGGTTATCTGGATTGCCTAGCATACTACGTTCAGCAAGGTTTAACCCACCTAAACCTACAGCTGGAATCAACGCCCGTCTTATAGCAGCATTAGGATTATTCTCATCTTCCTCAGCATTCTCTTGAGGTGTATTAATAAAGTGCCTCTTAATACCATGATAGCCTAGTCCTAAACCACCTCCTAATAAAGCAGCCTTACCCGCATTAACAAAGTCATTAGTAGTACCAGGCATACCACCTATTCT
>CAUYTW010000351.1 GCA_963575715.1 Gammaproteobacteria bacterium
TATCACTTTTGGCCTAATTTTAGATATGTTCAGTTAGTGTTAACAGGCCCTAGTTTCAATTACATTTTTTTATTGACAGTAAAACGCTGTAGTGACGCGAACATTTCTGTGTCAAATTGAACAATTCAACTTTTTATAAAATGTGGCGAGAAAACCCCGCAATCGCGAAGCATTGCGGGGATGAATCGCCACTATTGTAGATAAATTGTGGTAAAAATTACCCCTGATTTTCAATATAGTGTTTAACAGTTTCAATAGAAGCATTACCAATGGAGCAACAGAAATAACCATCGCTCCAGAAAGTATGCTTCCTCCAAAAATACTTTTTTAGTTCCGGAAATTCTGCCCAAATACGTGTCGTGCTTAATTGTTTTAACCGCCTAACAATCTGCAATGGTGATAATTTAGGTTCGCTTTCAATCATTAGGTGAATATGATCACAGTCTACTTCGATCTCTTTAATGGAGAAATCTGATTCCTTGGCAATTTGAATCATTGTTTGTTTCATCCAATCACCATATTTAACCAAAAGGGACTTACGGTATTTTACAACAAAAATAATATGATAAACGATCAGGAATTTAGAATGATTCTTAGTTTTGTAATCCATCAAGCAGCAATCAACGTTTTTTGATGATAAATAACATGAACGTGGTCAATACGCTTCACTAAAGATTTAGAACCGTCGGTCATCTTTAGATAGGCACCTTTGTTTTGAATCCCCACCGCACGATAGATTCTATCCGTATATCGTACTAAATCATGAGGTTGAATGGCATACCTTTGTCTTCTGATAGATGGTTTAAATCCAATCCGATTCAGTTGAAGAGATCGGTTGTTTTTTCTCTTAAAAAATAGCTGCAAAGAGTTGCAACGTTTCTGTGATTCTCCACCTGCAATTACAAAAGCGTCCGTGCAATGAGTTTTTTCTAATCCTTGCTGTTGTCGAATGGTTTTAGTGAGATAACCAAATGTTTCTTGAGCATCAGGAAGTTTTTTTATAATTTGGCTACGCACAATATTCATAGCGGTTGAAGATTTAAACGCTTTTTGTTGTGTCACTTTAATTTTAAATTTCCCTGTGTGAACCTGTAAATGATGCTTTTCACATAATGTTATCAAATTGCTTGGAGCATCCGTTCCTCCCTGAGAACGAAGAATAATGTGGTGTACATGCAATTTTTTAGAACAAGGTTTCTTGAAATAGCACTGATGCTGATCACGGGTCAACACATAAGCTTTCACATTCTCAAAACCAAACTGTTCTCCTTGTTGATAACCAATTCCATGGATCATGGAATTTTTCAGCTTATGCGGATCAAAGGCATTCGATTCAATAATAATCTTTTGAATAGGTAAAATTGTTTGCAATAAATGAATAACTCGTAGATGAGATTCAACTCTTTGATGAATGCTTGGAGCTAATACTTGAGATTTTTTACGATTCAAAAATCGTGGCTTTCTGTAACGAGTGTTACGCGATCTCCGATTGCGGCGATACATTTTTCGTTCGTTGACTTTCTCAGAAACGTCGGAGCGCAACTCAATTTCTGCTGAAAAAACTTCTTCCGTATTGCTGACCACGCTAATCCCTATCGTTTTGTATCCAGGATCAACACCTATTGTTAACTCCTGAACAATACTACCCGTTTCAAATAATAATTGAATTGTAAACGGAGTACGTCTAATAACTTTTGCTCGTCCAATTTTCAACCAAAATCGTACCTTGCGATGACGCTTGGTTGGCATTAATGGATTTCCGTTTTTGTCAATAATGAAAATCATCATTCATACTCTATAATGATAATGGAATGGTGTCCGATTTTTAATGCGACAAGCCGAGAACCGGACAAACTCGTAGATCCTCTTCGCCAATGTTGGAAAGGCTTTTTACACTGAACGCACCGACCGTTTCCGGTCTTTTAACGTACAGCGACAGAGCAAGGGACTTGAGGAGCATCCCGGGGTGTCATGACCAATCCAACGTAGTGGAGTGAATCTCCACTTAGGCTAATCAACCAGTTACCCTTGCAAGTCACCTCACAAGCCCCTCGATCCCGAAGGGTCGAGGGGTGATTGACTTTGTAATTTTTGGTATCAATCATTATTTTTTAATTCTGAGTCTCCCACTTTCCGCAAGATCCAATCCAAAGCCGGTGTAGGCAAAAGACGATGCAGGGCCGCGAACAGGTGTGCAGGAAAGGTTACCGGATAGCGCGACTGTGGCCGAGAACTCTCTAACGCGTGGACAACCTTGACGCGCACCGCTTCCGGCCCCAGGGTAAAGAATGATACTGCATCAGACGCGGTAAAACGTCGTTCCAGGGCAAGGTACTGGGCGGCGTGAACGCTTCTGGTTGCATCGATATTACGTTGAAAAGCAGCATGGGCATTGACACGGAAGCGACTCCGCACTGGTCCAGGTTCAATAAGGCTAACATGGATGCCTGTGTCCCATAATTCCAGACGCAGGGTATCGACTAGCCCCTCAAGGGCGTGCTTGCTGGCGTTGTAAGCGCCTCGGTAAGGTAACGCCACGTAGCCCAAAAGTGAACTAATATAGACAATACGCCCTCGCCGTTGGCGGCGCATCACGGGTAAAACCAATGTAGTGAGTTCATGAGTGCCAAAAAAATTGGTCTCAAATTGTTCCCGTAATACCTCTCGGGATAGATCTTCCACCGCGCCCGGCTGTCCATAGGCGGCGTTGTTGCATAGAGCATCGAGAGTACCGCCGGTGTGTTCGAAGACTTCCGCCACTGCGCTGCGAATCGAGGCAGAATCATGCAGGTCCAAAACCAGTCCACCAAGTCCAGCGTTGGCAAGACGCGATGCGTCTTCCGTTCGTCGCGCCGTAGCAAAAACCCGCCAGCCGCGCGTTGCGAGTCCTTCCGCCAGTGTCAAGCCAATGCCCGATGAACAGCCCGTGATAAGAATAGTTTTCATCATCCAAATTCGACGTGGAAACCCCTGGATTTAACCATGGGAAGGAAGCGCCGTCCTCCTGTTTTTTGACGTTGATAGAAATTACGCCGTTAAACTTTAACTGTTTGATTTCGTTAGAAAGTCACTAAAGAGTTATTTTTTTTTACAACCGATTGATAATGTTAAACCTATTTTTTCAACTGCGTAACACCTAAATGAATAGGAGTTACGTAGTTGAAAAAAATTGCGTTAGAATACAACAATGAACCCATCTAAATGTACCGCTGAAAATTACATTCAGTTTTTGATCACGACGCCGCGCTCTTAATTCTTGTTCGGAGGCAGCAAAGGTATCTCCGATAATTGATGCACCCCCCGCGCATGACGCGTTTACCCGGATTTTATACCGAGAGAAGCCGAATACGGATGTATTATGGAAAGAGGTTGAACCGCGCCGCTTGCGGCGTACGAAAATACAGTGTCTGATAAGGCACTGTAAAACGAAGGTGAGCCGCATAGCGTGCGAACCGTAGTGCAAAAATACCCCGCCGCTTGCGGCGGGGTTGTTTATTTAAAACAACCAGAATTTTGGTGATTGATGATTCTACGCTTGACAAACCATGGTCGCGTAAAATTGATGTGGTAACCAGGATTAGTCAGGGAAACACCATGCCGTTGTGAATGGAATTAATTTAGTAACATTATTATGGACGGACGGGGATAGTTATATTCCTTGTGATTATCGAATTTATAATAGGGCATCGGATAAATTATTTAATTCCTCCCTCAACACAGAAAGGACGCGATTCAGAACACCATTTTTTGCCCATCGATTTGCACACGTGTAAATCGTGTGCAAATTCCAAAATTCCCTTGGGAGACTTCGCCATTTACAACCGTTTTCTAAAGCATATAGTATCGCAGTTAATATAGAAAAATTGGAAGTGGCATACTATTTACATGTGAACCAATCGATGGACAAAAAATGGTGTTATGGATCGTCCTGAATTTTTCTCCAAAGGATAAAAAAGTTAGGAGTTACGCAGTTGAAAAATAGGAAGTCATTCTGCGTTAAGCGAAGCGGAGTCGCAGAATCCATCTACATAGATTCTGCGACTCCGGTCGCTAACGCGACCTCCGCGCAGAATGACAAAAAAATCAATTCTGTTATAGAGTTACAAATTCAACTGTGTAACTCCTAAAAAGTATGTGAATAAATGTGATAGATGATGGTTTTTATATTTTCATATTAATGAGTTATATGTGTCATAGCCTGCTTCCGTAGGTTTCTCTGTGCGTTTAAGGTAGTATAACTTAGCCTAAGATGTTGCCATCGATGGTTGTTTAACCAGGCGTCGATAACACCTTGATTGAAAATGAAGTATTAAAGATTTACCTTGGGACGCTTTCTTAACCTTGAGTTACTGAAAGCTGCGAATGCAGACACGCGCCGGGTACGCACGCAATGGTTTGTCGCAAGGTTCAAGCTACATTGCAACATTAGAGCCGAAAGGTTCCGTTACTTGGGCCGCATAGATCTGACCGCCGGGAAAGACCGACATTTTTACCGACGGTTGCAAAAACCGTATTCTTTCCTCCCCGCCCTCAAGGGCGAGGTTTCTCGGAGACACTGATGACCATCGCCGTGGACGACGAAATCCTACAAGATTTTATGGTCGAAGCTGGAGAGTTGCTGGAACATTTGAGTGAGCAGCTCGTTGATTTGGAGCAGCGGCCTCGTGACATGGGGTTGCTAAACGCAGTCTTCCGTGCCTTTCATACTATCAAGGGGGGCGGTGGATTTCTTAACCTCACTTCAATGGTTGAGGCATGTCATAAAGCCGAGGACGTATTCAATTGTCTGCGTCAGGGACAACGTGAAGTAGACGCGGACTTGATGGACGCAGTGTTGCAGATGCTGGATAGTCTCAATGGAATGTTCAACCAGCTTAAACGCCGTGAGTTGCCGTCACCAGCGAATCCTGCTTTGCTTCAACGCCTGGATGCGTTGGCGCAACCTGCTTCTATAATGCCTGCAATGCCTTCGGCTCCTCCTCCTCCGCCACCGCCAGTCGTTCGCCCCACAGAGAGCATCGTCACTTCGACTTTAGAGGCTCATGAAGACATCACCGACGCAGAGTTTGAGGCGTTATTAGACGCGTTGCACAATAAAGATCAGGATGCCGGCACTACTTTAATACCTGCGTTTCCACCGTCGATTCGTGTTGAGAAGCCGGGTGAAAGAGGCGAAGGCGGAAATGATCTGATTACCGATGATGAGTTTGAAGTCCTCCTTAACCGGATCCATGGTCGCGGACGTGCTCCTCAAATTACATCGACTCAAGCAGCGGCTCCAGCCGCTGAGTTGTTGCCCCCACCGACCACGAGCATTCATCCCGCGCCAATGCCGACGGTAGCACCGTCACCACGTTCGACGTCTTCCCAGCAGACTGCCCCTGCGGAGGCATCAACCACAGATGCTTCAAAAACCGTCGCTGCGGAGACCACCGTTCGCGTCGATACTCGTCTGCTTGATAGCATCATGAACATGGTCGGTGAATTGGTGTTGGTGCGCAATCGTCTGGTGACTCTTCAGGGAGGGCGGGGCGATGATGAGACCAGCAAGGCGGTCGGACACCTGGATTTAGTCACGGCCAACCTGCAAAACGAGGTCATGAAGACCCGAATGCAGCCCATTAAAAAAGTGTTTGGTCGTTTTCCGCGCGTGGTTCGGGATTTAGCGCGCTCATTGAGTAAAGAAATCAATCTGGTCATGGAAGGTGAAGATACCGATCTTGATAAAAATCTGGTGGAAGCCTTAGCCGATCCCCTGGTTCACCTGGTGCGTAACGCTGTAGATCATGGTATTGAATCCCCTGAGGCTCGTGAGCGGGCGGGGAAATCCAAGGTGGGAACGGTAACCTTGTCCGCTGCCCAAGAGGGCGATCATATCCTGCTCACTATCGCTGACGATGGCGCGGGCATGGATGCGGAAAAGCTCCGTCAGAAGGTTGTCGAGAAAGGATTGATGGATGCTGACGCCGCAGCTCGACTTGATACTAGAGAATGTTTTGAACTCATCTTTCTTCCGGGATTTTCCACTAAAACCGAAATTTCCGATGTCTCCGGGCGCGGAGTGGGTATGGATGTGGTCAAGACCCGTCTCAATCAGCTTAACGGCAGCATCGAGATCAGCTCGCGGCTTGGTCACGGTACCAACATTGCGATGAAAGTACCGCTGACGCTCGCCATCATGCCTACCTTGATGGTGGTGCTCGGACGCCAAATCTTCGCTCTACCCCTAGTGAATGTAAGCGAAATTTTTCATCTCGATCTTTCTCATACTAATGTGGTGGACGGACAGCGAATAGTAGTGGTGCGTAATAAACCGCTGCCCCTGTTTTACCTGCGCCGTTGGCTTATTCACGACGGCAGCGAATATGACATGGCCGCTGGCTTCGTGGTGGTGGTGAGTGTTGGAACAACCCGCTTCGGTTTCGTGGTAGATCAACTAATTGGCCAGGAGGAAGTAGTAATCAAACCATTGGGTGCCTTGCTCCATGGTATCCAAGGTCTGGCGGGAGCTACCATCACTGGAGATGGACGTATTGCTCTTATTCTGGACGTGCCGAGTTTGATTAAGATGTACGGTCGTCAACATTGATTGACTCGCTAACGGACTTCAACAAAAGTGCTTGTACCTTGCGGGAGCGACCCAATGATCGCTCCTATCAATTTAATTCGCATTTCAATTTTCAATGACCGCCTACCTATTACGTCGCTTGCTACTCATGATTCCTACCCTGCTCGGGATTCTTTTGGTCAATTTTATAATTGTTCAGGCGGCACCGGGGGGACCTGTCGAAAGAGTGATTGCCCAACTTCGCGGACATGGTGCGGAGGCTATCGATCGGTTGTCAGGAAGCAATATTGCCGAGACCCTGGGTAATGCCCGTTCTACATCCATAATTAATGCGCAAGATAGCAAATACCGTGGCGCGCGAGGTCTGGATCCATTATTGATTAAGGAATTGGAACATCAATACGGCTTCGACCGACCAGCCCATGAAAGATTTTTATTGATGCTGCGTAATTATCTAACTTTTAATTTTGGTACCAGCTTTTATCGAGATCGCTCCATTGTAGACTTAGTTCTTGATAAAATGCCGGTGTCCATTTCCCTTGGACTGTGGACAACCCTGTTGACCTATTTGATTTCGATTCCTCTTGGTATTACCAAAGCGGTACGCGATGGTTCTCGATTCGATATCTGGAGTAGCGCGATTGTAATCATTGGGTATTCAATCCCCGCGTTTCTCTTCGCAGTGTTATTGGTAGTGCTGTTCGCTGGCGGGAGTTTCTGGAGTATTTTTCCCTTGCGCGGGTTGATTTCGGATAATTGGCAAAGTCTTTCCTGGGGTGCGCGAATACTGGATTATTTTCATCATATTACCTTACCGGTATTAGCACTCATTGTAGGAGGATTTGCAGGATTGACTATGCTCACCAAGAATTCCTTCCTAGAAGAAATCAATAAACAATATGTCATGACCGCTCGCGCCAAGGGGCTTACTGAAAATCGTGTTCTTTATGGCCATATCTTCCGTAACGCGATGCTCATCGTGGTGGCGGGTTTTCCTCATGCCTTTATCAGCATCCTATTTACCGGCGCATTACTTATCGAGGTCATTTTTTCCCTAGACGGTTTGGGGCTTCTTGGATTCGAGGCCGCCATTAATCGGGATTATCCGGTAATGTTCGGAACCCTCTATGTTTTCACCCTGTTGGGATTACTGTTAAATTTAGTGGGAGATATTCTCTATACCGTCATTGATCCGCAGATTGATTTCAATATGAGTGCCGCGTAAATGCATCTTACCGCAGTGGCGGATACGTCCTGAATGCCAAACTAAAGTTGATTTTTAGAAAGGCAATTTAAGTCCTGGTCCTACCTCAAGAAGAATACGTCGGAATTCGTCTTGGATGCGGCGTAAAATCCGAGGGTTATTAGCCTCGAAACGGAAAATTAGGGAAGGCGTGGCACTGGAAGATCGCACTAGACCCCAACCTTCCTCGAAATCAGCGCGCAATCCATCAACATGAGTGATTTCAGCACCGCTAATGCGAGTTCGTGCCACGGCCAGGCTTTTCATCAAACGCTTACTTTCACCTTCGGGTAAATCCAGCCGCAGCTCCGGTGTAGTCACGGTATCAGGTAAATCAGCGAATAGGCTGCCAGGCGCTCGTTGGTCGTGGGATACAAGTTCTAACAGGCGCGCACCCGCGTAGAGTCCATCATCAAAACCAAACCATCGTTCCTTGAAGAAGTAGTGGCCATTAATTTCCCCGGCAAGAAGCGCACCCACCTCCTTCATTTTAGCCCTGATTAAGGAATATCCTGTTTTCCACATCAAGGGTCGTCCGCCATGCTTTTTGATGATGCGTGCGAGGTGAGAACTGCTTTTCACGTCAAAAACGACCGTGGATCCAGGGTTACGGGATAATACGTCCTCGGCGAACAGCATCATCAAGCGATCTGGCCAGATGATTGCACCATTACCGGCGACCGCGACCATTCGATCTCCATCGCCATCCATGGCAATGCCGAGGTCGGCCTGATGAGTCTTCACGGCACCGATGAGGTCACGCAGGTTTCCAGGCTCGCCTGGATCTGGCGAGTGGTTAGGAAAATTTCCATCGACCACGCAAAATAACTCCTCAACCTCGCAGCCTAGCCCGCGGTAAAGTCGCGGTGCAAGACTACCCGTTACTCCATTGCCACAATCAACCACGATTCGCAGTGGTCGTGCCAGTTGAATGTCGGCGTTAATCTGAGCGAGGTAATCGGGGACCACGTTCATGCCTTGCAAATTGCCCTCGCCAGTCATGAATTGCCTCGCTTCGATACGTTGACGGAGCTTCTGAATCTCATCGCTAAAAATAGTTTCTCCCCCCAAGACGACCTTCATGCCATTCCATTGAGAGGGATTATGGCTGGCGGTAAGCATGACCCCAGCATGGGTTTCCAGGAAATGAGTAGCAAAATGCATCACTGGAGTCGGAACTTCGCCGATGTCAATGACATTGCAACCCGTGGCACGCATTCCGCGAATCAAAGCGGCGGCAAGTCGTGGTGACGAAATACGTCCATCACGCGCCACAATGACACTCTGATGATTTCGTTCCTGGGCCTCGGAACCAATGGCGCGACCGATTTCGTGGGTAGCATCATCGGTCAGGGAGTCACCTACCACGCCGCGAATATCGTACATGCGAAAAATTTCATCAGATGGTGGGATAGATTCACCTCCTAAAAGCGAGGAAGAAAATTTTAGCGTAGCATCATTGGCATCTGGACTGTGCAATCCCGTCTCCAAAAGATCCAGACGCGGAGAGGCGGAAACAGGAGTGCTAGGAAGAGCAATGGTCGATTTATTTTCAGGCGTCAAGTCAGATAGATCGGAGTCCAGAAAAGTCAAACCCGGAAGGGAAAGCATTGTAGAAGCATTATTGGATACAGGTGGCGGCGTGGCATCGTCACCGCTCGGATCAGCGTAGAGGTTGGAAGAAAGCGCTGAAAGGTCAATCAGCTCGATTTGCGCCGTCGCCGGTGCCTCCACCGCCTTCGGGGTGGCGGCAGGGATATCGGCGGGTAGGTTACTTTCAAGGGTAATCATCTCGCTGGCCTCGGAGAGATCCATATCGAGGTGGACTGGCGTCGCAACGGACGGAGGTACCGCGCTTGAGATGTCTTTCCGTACTGGGGTAGAGCTTGGTGCTGATTTCAGCGTGGATGACGCGACCAGCGGCAATGGCGGCGTGGCACCAAGATCAGCGGAGACTGCAATGGGCGGTACGGTCAACGATGGCTTTAATTCTTGTTTGACGAGCGCTACGGTAGCGACAGGAATAATCGATGCCTGAAGGAGGCGTTGGATAACCTCCAAGGTGCCGTTGACCGCCGCGAAGTTCACCGGATATTTATGAGCGACGCGGCTGTCACGTAAATCTTTGCAAAAGTTCACGATGGTTACTAAATCGCTATTCAGTGCCTTAGTAAAGACGCGGTAAATCCCGAAGAGAACTAGGACGACCACGAGCGTGATTGTGCCGAGCAACCCTTCCACTCGGAACGTCCAGTCTTCATCTGAGTTGTCATTAGGACTGGCGAAATAGGACAGACGCCAGCGGGTGCCGGGAATTTCTGCGGTAGCGGCGGTTTCTTTGCTATTGCCTTTTTGGTAAAGCTTGACTTCATTTTGATTCACTCTTTGCGACAAGACCACCGAGTTTCCATCACGCGCCATTGGATCAAGAATTTGCGTCAGATGATCTAGGGAAAATTGAACCAAAAGATGTCCCAAAACATGTTTATCCGCAGGACTACGCACCGGCCGAGTAATGGCAATGTTACGATTCCCCTGGGAGGAGATATGGACTTCAGCAGGTGGAGTTCGACCGGCCTCGACCTCACGCAACATGTTTAATGCCGCGTACCCTAGGGGTGGTTGTGCTTCTTCCTCTGTTTGGTTTGTGCCGGGATAAAGTAGACGTACCCGCGACGCTCCCGGGAATAAGTAAGTAAGCTCGGATTCTTTGGCGCTTAGAGCGATGTTGTCACGCTTGGTGAAAATTTGTACCAAGACCGGATCCTGGGCAACGGATTCCAGAAGGGTAACCCGGATTTGCATGAAAGAGGCTACTTCTCGTGCCAGTACCGTGCCAATCCGCATTGACTGCTGTTGATTTTGGCGAGCGGATTGGTTTGCCAGCAATTGGAGCAACAGGAGGCCCGCGACTACAATCGTGAGCACGCATATTCCAATGGCTGTTGGTACCAAAATAGACATCCATCCTCTGCGTGAAGATTTATCCTTATTGGGGGAGGAAACCAAGATATTCATATATCCTCGGCGTGGATACCCTGCGCGAAGGGTCGCAGGGTTTTTGATAGGTCAATTTAGTCTACCATTATTTGAAAATCTTCCTTTCCAACCCGGCATTCAGGACAACGCCAGGTTGAAGGAATATTTTCCCAGCGTGTTCCTGGCGGAATGCCTGATTCAGGGAGACCGTATTCTTCATCAAAAATAAAGCCACAGACTAGGCAAATGTATTGGTTCATACCTAAGTTGCCACCTACAAGACTAAATTAACCAGTTATTCAGTAACCCAAGTTGCTACTTAGGGAGAATATAAGATTTTGTAAGTAATTTATAGTAACCCAAGTTGCTATCTATCCGTAGTTACGGTGTTTTCGTCACAACGCCCCCTGATGAAATGCAGCTTCAGGGCCATAAATAACAACTTGGGTTAATTGGTATACCACATCGTTGATGTTTAACTGTGATAGGGGTTACACAGTTTAACTTGTCACTTTTTAAGGAGTGACGCGGTTGAAAAGTGAAAAAATAAGTCATTCTGCGTGCAGCGAAGCGTAGTCGCAGAATCCATCCCTACTTAATAGAGATTCTGCGACTACGTGCGTTAACGCGCCCCTATATGCATGAAATTGGTTAGTCATTCATATTTTTGCAGCCACGGACTCGCCATATGAACACAACTCACTCCACCATTGACCTACAATCGCTGAATGAGCCTTCGGACCTTTATCGGCGGCTGTTCGATTCTTCGGATGCCCATATGGTGGTGGTAAGTTCGGATGGTGTCATCCTCGCCATCAACGCGGCATGGCGGCGTTTCGCAGAGACCAACCAGGGGGGAGATGAAAGCGCCTGGGGTGTAGGCGCTCACTATTTCACCAAGTACGACGATGCATGGGGTGACACGACATTAGCCCAGGAGGCATTCGCGGGTGTTCGCCAGGTGCAACAGGGAAAATTACCAAGTTTCAGCCTGGAATATCCTTGTTCTGGTCCGAATGGCGAGCAACACTGGTTTATCGTGTCAGCGTTTCCGGTGCAGGGATACGCCGGTATGGTCCTGATCGCTCATACCAACAGCACGGGCCGTAGGCAATTGGAGGATGCCTTGCGGCTGACACAGTTCAGCGTGAATTGTGCTTCGGACGCCATCTTCTGGCTCAAACCCGATGCTCGCATCTTTGATGTCAATCCGGCTGCCTGCCGTTCCCTTGGTTATACCCGAGAAGAATTGTTGCAATTGTCGGTGCCGGATATCGATATCCAATACAACACAACGCTGTGGCCGCAACACTTCGTCGAGTTACGGGCGCAGGGTTCACTAAAATTTGAATCCGAACAACGCACCAAGGATGGCAGATGTTTACCTGTGGAAATCGTGGCCAATTATGTTCGTGTTGGCAATCAAGAGTTCAATTGCGCCTTTGTCCGCGACATCAGCGAGCGCAAGCGGATGGAGCAAAATCTGCGTCAAAGCGAAACCCTATTCCGTAACTTATTCGAATCATCCGCTGAGGCGATTGGATTCTCTGATGAAAGTGGTTTTCTGGATTGCAACGAAGCGCATGTAAAATTGTTTGGTTGTGCTGCTAAAGAAGATTGTTTGGGCGAGTACCCGTCCCGATTTTCTCCACCTACTCAGTCCAACGGTGAAGATTCTCAGGTACTAGGCAAGAAACGAATTGACGAGACGCTTCGAAATGGTAGCGCCCGGTTTGAATGGCAACACCGTCGTTTGGATGGCAGCGAGTTTTGGGCCGAAGTCTTGCTGACCCGTATCGATCTGCCAGAGAAGCCAATGATTCAAGGGATCGTGCGTGATAGAGCTAAACAACCATAAAATGAACATGCCATACCACAGATCCTGCAGGTGGTTGCTATCTTCCGG
>CAUYTW010000352.1 GCA_963575715.1 Gammaproteobacteria bacterium
AAACGATGTTCCGTTGAAGAACTTTTTATTTCCATTTTATAGTTCTTTAGCTATAATATGGCATAAATTGAATTATGGCGAACGTGGAATTTTATCCACTTCTAAATTATTACCTGGTAGAAAAATTTTTTCGTCAAAATACACAGAGCAGCGTGGCCAAAGATAGTTTTGGTAATTTGCGCGTTGAATTGCGTAGGGATCCTTGATGGTACTCTCAGGGACATCCCGGGCATAACGCAGGCTCGCCGCCGATGCACTAATATCAATGAATAGATCAGCGGTAGCGATGATTGGAGAAATAAAAGAAAGGAGATACCATTCCATGGCGAAAAAACTTGTTATCAACATGGCACTATTGCTACTGGTTGGTCCTATTACTGGCAAGACAATAAAATTTCCTGGAAAAAGTCCAGCAACACACAGGGATTCAGTAAACTCCATTTCAGTGCGTTGATAGCCCATGTTTTTTGCTGGATCCCAAAGACCCGCCAAACCAATTGTCGAGTTGATTAAAAAACGTTTGGTTGAAATCTTGGCTGCCTCATAATTTCCCACCAGACTGTTCGTGAGAATGAATTCAGGTTCTACTAAATTGTCATAAATATTATGCCCCGCCTGCTGTATAATCCCTGGTAACGTATCTCCCAACCAATGCGCGGTTGGGTTCACGACATTTTGAATCAACCACTCGTTGAATTGAAACATTTTGCGATTGATTGGTTCATTAGGATCAATAGGGTTTGGAGAAGGATTGATTTGATCCAACGACTGTCTCAATTCGGTGTAAAATTGAGATGAACTGGAAGAATCCGCCGCTGCGGTGATTCCGTTAACCGCGAATATCCATAACAGCAGCGTCATTGTTTGTTTCATCAATATTCCCGAGAAACCTACGCCCTGTAGGGCAGAGTAGTTGACTGGTCTTAATTCGATCAATATTGAATAGTGGACTTCATTGGAATAATTTTTTATTTATGGCAATTCATAAATTTCGACAGAAAGAGTTGACGACGTAAACCCGTAATGCCGTCGGTGGGTCGAATTTCTTTTGGGCAGGAATCCACGCAACGAAAAACTGTATCGCAGCCCCACACTCCCTGGCTGTTATTAACACGTTCAAGCGCAACTCGTGCGTCCCGATGATCACGGGGATCTTGCAAAAAACGATAGAGTTTGAGTAATGCTGCTGGCCCTAGGTATTTATCATCACGCGCCACGACTGGGCAAGATCCATGGCAACATGCGCAGAGAACGCAATTGGCGTATTGCTCGAACTTTGCCATGGTTGTCTTATCGACAAAATATTCGTCTTTCTTTTTACCTTCATCGACTTGCAACCAAGGCTCAATGGAACGATAAGCCGCCCAAAATGGCTCCATGTCTACAATAAGATCTTTAATAATTGGAAGATTTGGCAGCGGCTCCAGCACAATTTCGCGCGTGGGTAGATGGCATAATTGCACTCGACAGGCGAGGTTGGGTTGGCCATTAATCACCATGCCACAGGAACCGCACACCGCACCCCGGCAGGAATAACGAAAAACCAAGGTTGCATCCTGCTCTTCCTGGATTTTCAATAACGCATCCAGGACCGTCATCCCCCGCTTGGCAATTATTCGATAATGGGCAAAATGTGGACTTTGCTCGTTGCGACTATCGAAACGCAGAATTTTAACTACAAATAGCAAGTCATCAATATCAATATTTTCTTTCTTGCGGAACATGACGGTTAATATTTACCTCTTTATACTGTAAGCGTGGGCCGTTCGGAGTGTAATATGCCATCGTATGGCGAAGCCAATTGATATCATCACGAGTTGGAAAATCTGTACGTGAATGTGAACCTCTGCTCTCCCGACGAGCCAGCGCACCATGGGTAATGATTTCACCTAAATCTAGCATCCCTTCCAATTCCAGAAAACTTGTTAATTCAAAATTATAAAAAATATCTTTATTTTTTAACACTACACGCTGATAATCTTGTTTTAATTCACGAATGACTTCAACTGCTTCACGCAAAGATTTTTCTTCCCGAAAAATTCCAACATGCGTGGTCATTATCTGGCGTAATCGGTCACGAACTTCTATATAATTCAAATTTCCTGTATGTGATAGTAAGTGTTGAATGCGAAGTTTTTCATTTTCTAAGGCTAGCTCAAGAGCGGATACATCCAGCATTTTCTCGCGCGCGGCAAGAAATTCTGGAATACGACTAGCGACAATTTTACCGAAGACTACCGTTTCCAGCAGTGAATTACCACCCATGCGGTTGGCACCATGAACCGAAACACACGCGCATTCTCCGGCTGCATAAAACCCAGATAGACAAGTTTCGCCCCAGGTATTCGTATCAATACCGCCCATAGAATAATGTTGTCCAGGCTGAATCGGAATGGAATCCTTGATGGGATCAACTCCCGCGAAATCCATACAGATCTGACGAATACCCGGCAACCGTTCAATAATTTTTTCGCGGCCAAGATGGCGTAAATCAAGATGTACACAAGCATTATCAAAGCCGCGACCAGCAGCAATTTCGGTGCTAATCGCGCGCGCCACGATGTCGCGCGGTGCCAGTTCCATGGCTTTTTCAGAATAGCGTTTCATGAAACGCTCGCCCTGATTATTGATTAAAAATCCTCCCTCGCCGCGCGCACCCTCCGTCATTAGAATATTGGTGCCAATCAGCGTGGTAGGATGAAATTGAACAAATTCTAGATCCTTGATGGGAATACCCGCACGATAGGCCAGTGCGATGCCACTACCAGTATTGATGAGGGCGTTGGTAGTATTTTGATATACCCGACCATAACCTCCGGTAGCGAATACCACCGCGCGTGCGCCAAAAACTTCCATTTCGCCCTTGGCATAATTCAACGCCAAAATCCCTTGTATCATATTGTCCTTAACCACCAGCCCGGTGACTAGACATTCGGAAAAAATTTTGACCCGCCGTTCGACGCAACGTTCAAAAAGCGTATGCAACAAGATATGCCCTGTACGGTCGGCAGCGTAACAGGCTCTCGGAAAACCAGCGCCACCAAATGACCGTTGCGCAATCTTGCCATCACGAGTACGACTAAAGGGAGCACCCCAATGATCTAGCTGGTAAATGACTTCTTGACCCAGTTTGCACATCAATTCCACAGCGTCCTGATCAGCTAAATAATCGCTGCTTTTAATCGTATCGAACGCATGTTTTTCCCAATGATCATCATCCTCACCTTCTCGATGATTGGCGAGCGCGGCGTTGATTCCTCCTTGCGCAGCCAGCGAATGAGACCTGAGGGGATGAACCTTGGAAAATACCGCCACCCTGTATTGGCCTGTCGTACCCAATGCGCTCATTAAGCCCGCCAGACCGCCACCAACCACAATAACATCGTAGGTAAGCATAATGTAACCGTTTATCCCGCCGGCCCTAAAATCAACAGCCAATAGGTAAATCCCATGAATAAAAGTGTCCCTGACAGGGTAAAAATCCAAAATAGCAATTTTTCTTTGCGCAGACCAAGATCAATTAGACAGGTACGTACCCCGTAAAGGGAATGGTAGATAAATAATCCTACGGTCAAAAGATCGATAGATACGGCACGGTGAAAATCACGCATCGCCGCGATTGAACTATTGCCAAAATATCCCAGGATGCCATAACCCGTAATTATCTTAAAACCGATGAGTAAAATTAAAATCAATCCACTCACTCGATGAAATATCCAGACGAACATAAATATTTAGCCTGTATCGATTTTTTTGTTAATGAGGTGATATATTAAAAATTTTACAGCATGCTCGCTTGGTCAATATTTTCGCTAAATCACACTATGCCGTAGACGGATCCCTAGATCACGTAATTGTTCATCGGTCGCCACCGAGGGAGCGCCCGTCAAGAGGCAAGCCGCAGTCTGTGTTTTGGGAAAAGCGATGACATCCCGAATCGAGGCCGACCCGGTCATAAGCATCACCAGCCGATCCAGCCCAAAGGCAATGCCACCATGGGGAGGAGCACCATGAGCCAAGGCCGTGAGCAAGAAACCAAATTTCTCCGCAGCATCTTCTGGGGTAATGCCAAGAAGCTCGAATACCGCCTGTTGTAGCTCGGGACGATGGATACGAATCGATCCACCACCGATTTCGGTACCGTTGAGCACCATGTCATAGGCGCGAGATAGCGCTGCTCCCGGACGCGCGCGTAACTCATCAAGATCATCAACGCGAGGAGCAGTAAAGGGATGATGCAGCGCCATCCAGCGTTGCGCCTGCGCGTCGCGTTCAAACATCGGAAAATCGACCACCCATAGCGGACGCCAACCTCGCTCCACCAATCCATAATCCTCGCCTAACCGCAAACGTAACGCGCCCAGCGATTCATTGACTACTTTAGCGCGGTCAGCACCGAAAAAAATCACATCTCCGGTTTGAGCGCCAGTGCGATCAAGAATTTCTACCAGCACTTCGTCGGAAAGAAATTTAACGATGGGCGATTGTAACCCCACGCGTCCTCGGGTGATGTCATTGATTTTAATATAAGCCAACCCCTTCGCGCCGTGGAGAGCTACAAATTCCTGGTAAGCGTCAATGGCAGAACGCGCGAGTAGTTCATTGCCCCTCGGCAGGCGGAGTGCAGCCACTCGTCCTTGTGGATCGCGTGCCGGTGCTGAGAAAACTTTGAAGTCAACTGTGCGCATCAAATCGCTGAGTTCGGTTAATTCCAGAGGATTACGCAGATCTGGACGGTCAGAACCAAAACGATGAATGGCCTCAGCGTAGGTCATGCGTGGCAAAGGATTAGGCAACGCCACTTCGAGCACATGCGCGAACAATTCACGTACCATGGCTTCCATGATCGCCATAATCCCGTTTTCATCGAGAAAGGAGGTCTCGATATCAAGCTGGGTAAACTCGGGTTGACGGTCGGCGCGCAGATCCTCGTCGCGAAAGCAGCGCACAATCTGATAATAACGATCCATGCCCGAGATCATCAGTAACTGCTTGAAAAGTTGCGGCGATTGCGGTAGCGCGAAACAATGGCCAGGATGGGTGCGACTCGGCACCAGATAATCGCGCGCGCCTTCTGGTGTGGTCTTGGTCAGGAACGGGGTCTCAATGTCCAGAAAACCGTGACTATCCAGAAAATGACGCAAGGTGCGTGCAACCTCCGCCCGCAGCCGAATCCGACGCAGCATTTCTGGCCGACGTAGATCCAGGTAGCGATAACGCAGGCGCACCTCCTCGCTGGCGTCGGTCTCGTCCTCAAGAAGGAACGGCGGAGGTTCAGCGCGGTTAAGCACTTCGACGGTAGTTCCCACTATCTCCACCAGCCCCGTGGTTAAATGTTCGTTTTCAGTGCCGGGCGGGCGGCGGCGGACGGTACCAAGAATACGCAACACGTACTCGGAGCGTACCCGCTCGGCAGATTGAAACGCCTGTGAGATATCGGGGTTTACCACTACCTGTATTACTCCTTCCCGGTCACGCAAATCAATGAAAACGATACCTCCGTGGTCACGGCGGCGATTTACCCAGCCGCAGATTTCTACTGATTGACCTACCAGGGACTCGTTAATTTGTCCGCAATAATGGCTGCGCATAGCGTATAGTCCGATTAATAAAGTGAATAAAGCATGTAAGATTTTTTGATTTCCACTCGGCCGATTACAGAAAATGGCGAGAGAGCCGCTGGGTTTAGCCGTGGAATGAATCGCCTCAAATAGTTTTTTTATTTTTCGTGATGCACTGTATTCATGCTAATATTTGGGTGCTCTTTGAGAAGTTAAGATATGCGGTTGCCCGGGGAAGTCTCGGGAATAAAATTTTATGCGTGCTTAAAAAGCTATGGCAGTTTATTTTTTGCTGATTAACCAACAATTATGGATTCGCGGATTGCGCGCGAAGTCGTGCGGTAAAGTATTGACGGTGATTTCTGCGATGATAACCTCGGTCAACGCTGATTTATCCAACTGAAAGTGGCGAAAAGCATTTGAAAAAATTAATACACCATTTGGTTGTAACAAAGTAACAGCGTGATTCAGTAATTCTACATGGTCACGCTGCGCGTCGAAAGTCCGCTGCATACGTTTTGAAGTGGAGAAAGTGGGCGGATCAAGAAAAATCAGGCCATAACGTCTGCTCCACGATATGCTTGCCTGCTCGGCCAACCATTGCAAACAATCAGCCTGAATGAAACTGTGTTCGCGTCCGCTGAAACCATTGAGCGCTAGATTACGCCTGGCCCAGTTGATATAGGTATGCGACATATCAACAGTAGTCGTGCTTTTGGCACCACCTGCCGCTGCGTAAACGCTGCCCGCGCCGGTGTAGGCAAACAGATTGAGGAAATCACGTCCCGAAGCCAGATCACGGAGGCGCTGGCGGGTGAGACGCTGATCGAGAAAAAGTCCGGTGTCGAGATAATCGGTAAAATTCACCAAAAACTTCAGGCCACCCTCGCGCACCTCATGAAACTGCTTGCTATCGTTTAATTTTTCATACTGCGCCGTTCCCTTCTGGCGTTGTCGCGTCTTGAGAAACATCTGTTCCCGTGGAATTTCCAGTATCAGCGGGATCACCGCCAACGCTTCCTGCAAGCGCGTGGCTGCTTTACGCGCGTCGATGGTTTTGGGTGCCTGGTATTCCTGAACATGGACCCAAAGCTGCTCGCCACGATAAAGATCAATAGCGAGGTTGTATTCGGGCATGTCTGCATCGTACAGACGGTAGCAATCGACGTGATGATGTTCCGCCCAACGGATTAATTCTTTGAGATTTTTTCGCAGGCGGTTGGCGAACATTTCTGCTCCCGGCCCCAGATTTTCCAGGCGCGGTGCCGGCATTGGCGTGATGAACCAGGACGGATCGATGTCGAAACGCAGCAACCTACACGCTATCGCGCCGTTGAACATATTATGATGATGACGAGCACGAATCCCCATCTGTTTGGCTAAATCGGGGTTGCCAGTGAAAATCGTTGCCTGCCAGCCGCTGAAATGTTCCTTCAATTGCGTGCCGAGTTGAGCGTAGAGCCGCCGTAGATCATTTTCCGCGCCCAGGCGTTCACCGTAAGGCGGATTGGCCACGACCAGTCCGTGCCGCACTCCCTGCGGGGCGATGAGTTCCTCCACACTGCGTCGGCTGACGCGCAGGTAATCCTCCAGTCCGGCAGCGGTGATGTTGGCTTGCGCGGCGGTAACCGCCTTGAGGCTGAGGTCATACCCATAAATGGGAGGGAGCTTGGTGATCCCATGCGCACGACGTGCCCGCGCCTCGTCGAGCAGTTGTTGCCACAACGGCGCATCGTGCTGACGCCAGGCCAAAAAGCCATGATGGTGACGCATCAATCCTGGTGCGATGTCAGCGGCAATCAACGCCGCTTCCACAATTAGGGTTCCAGAGCCGCACATCGGATCGATCAATGCGCCCCCAGCGGCGGCCACCGCTGGCCAGCCGGAACGTAGCAGGATGGCGGCGGCGAGATGTTCCTTGAGCGGCGCTGCGTCACCATCGATACGATAACCGCGCCGGTGTAGGCTTTCACCAGAGAGATCGAGACTCAAGGTTACTTGGTCGTGATGCAGGTAGGCGTTGACGCGAATGTCGGGCTTTTCAGGATCCACCGAGGGACGTTCACCGGTAGCGCGGCGAAATTGATCAACAATCGCATCCTTAATTTTAAGCGCGCCAAATTGAGTATGACGGATTACTGATGAATAACCATTAAAGTCAACAGCAAAGGTATTTTTTAGCAAAAAATGTTCTTGCCAAGCGATAGTTTGGGCACCAGCATACAGACTCGCTTCGGAGTCAATCGCAAAGCAGGCCAACGGCAGCAAAACATGTCCTGCGGTACGAGACCAGAGACAGACTCGATAGGCGGTTGCCAACGTTCCAGTAAATTCAACACCGGCGGGTTGTTCACGTACTGTTTCGGCACCGAGTTCCATCAATTCCGATAACAAGGAGGCCACCATGCCCTTGGGTACGGTGGCAAAAAATCGAAGCTGTTTAGACATTTTTCTGCTCTAAAACAAAACGAAGCCAGCGATCCGCCACGGCATGAATATCCGCCCGATCAAGTACCTGTTGCGATAGGTTGGCGGTTTGCGCATTGTAATGGTCATCGTTGAGCAGCAGGCGTTCCAGCCGATCACCCCACGCACCATCTGCGGTAATCATGGCACCGGCATCCACGAAGCGTTCTGCATCCGGCAGCGGTGAACAAAGCGTGGGTATCCCCCAGAAACCCGCTTCCAAGATCTTGATCGCAGACTTGCAGCGATTGAATGGCGTATCTTCCAATGGTGCGAGATTCACTCGCGCCGACCACAGTGCATGATGGTATTCCATAAACGGTAGTTTATCCTGAACCCGGAGTTGTTCAGGGCGCGCGCGCGGGATGAAACTCAATGGCCCGGTTACCGCCAGCGTAGTCTGGGGATAAGCATGGAGAAATTCCTCAATCTGACGAGTTATCAAGGAAAAATCGCGATCATGACTACGTGTGCCCGGGCAGTAGGCTATCCGCCATGTCTTGTCCATAACAGGCGGACGTTTTAATTTTAGCCAGTCATGATGCACCGCGTTAGGCACAACGCATGCCCTTGGCACATCAGCGGCCCGTAACGTCTCGGCCAGGGGAGAAGTGGAAACCGTAACTGCATCCATCGCCCGCAAAGTGTCACGGTGCGCCGCGAATTGCCCACGAGTTGTCTCCAGGCCCACCAGTCCGTTGAGGACTCCGGGACTAAAAGCAGCCAACGCTGGATCAAATACTAAATCGTCGAAATCCGCGATGATTCGTGAACCCCGGCGACGCAGCCATGCTAGTGCGAAAGTCAAACGCCAACCGGCGCGTGGCCGGTGCAGCACTACGATATCGAAAAAATGCCGCAAATACGGAAAATGGGACAGGTGCCACAAATGAACGCGATTTCCTCGCGCCCGTAACGCGGCAGCCAAATTTTCACAACGATAAATAAAGGAAGGATCTTGTCGAAAACGCGAAGCATTTTTGTTACAAGCAACAAAAGCAATATTCAGCACGGAACCATTCCATGACCCGAAAAATATAAGCACCGACGGGTTTGGCGTATTGTTACAATTCGGTCATCTATTTATTTAGATGACGGTGAATTACTTTTAGTTTGGAGCAGGTCACGAAGCTGACTAAAGGGATTGTGCGTTGCAGCGACGGCCTGGGTTACGGGTAATTCTACAATAGTGGCTTCGGCTTCGATCTGGCGTTGGTGTTCATTGTCGTGACAGTAAAGACAAAGTAATTCCCAGTTGCCGCCATCGGAAGGATTATGGTCGTGGTTGTGATCGCGATGATGAACCGTTAGCTCTCGCAGATTTCCACGGGTAAAATCACGGCCACAACGGCCACACACCCACGGATAAAGTTTGAGAGCCTGGCCGCGATAATCTTGCTCACGGGTCTGTCGAGCCTTGTGAGCCTCGGCTACTACTTGATCTAATTTTTTGTTGCCCATTTTGATCTAATCGTTTGTTGCCCAATTGGATAATTTGGATTGTTATTCAGTGACGCTGGCAGAATTAAATGACAACGCCGCTGCTTCCTGTTGACAATCACGCGTGGGTTTAAGCCCCTTGGCGCGAACCTCAGCAAGCTCAGTCTTGGCAATCTCAAGATCACCACGAAAGACGGGATCTGCGTGCAAGCGTGCAGCAACCATGCTGGCAATGAAAAATCCGGCATTCACATCACTCCACCAATGCACTCCGCAGATTACGCGACTATAGCCAAAGGCATAACCACGAGCGAGGATGGGATTGGCACGCTCAGGTGCAATCTCGGTGAGGATCAGTGCCCATGTCCAACTAGTGGCAGTATGGCCGGAAGGATACGAGCCATTACCTATAAGCCTAGCTTCGTCATAAGGTGTGCAGCTCATTTCCTTTTTCACACTAAACGGGCGAGCGCGTTTATAATGGTCCTTCACCTTGTTGATTGAATTTTTGATATCAATTCGAGTACTTTGCATTAATTTATAAATACGTGGCGTCAGCTGTTCGGTAATTGGCGCGTTCAACGCGCATGAAAATGATCCTACTACTTCTGGAAATGTCAGATTCGCATCTTGGATTGCCAGAGTCCAACGGGGCGTGTCGCGTAATTTGCGTGTTACACGGTATTCTTCCTCATCGACACGAAAGGCAATTGAATCCCAAGATGGCGGAGGCGGGAGCAAAGAAATTCCATCCGGTAGATTGCTTTCTGAAAGATAACCCAGTATGGATTCGGAGTCATGCTTAGGTATGACTACAGAAGAATCCGCGAATGTCAAATTCATCCAGCCTTGAACAGCTAGAATGAATAATATTACGACCACGCAATTTACTTTATTTGATATCAGCATAAAAAATCCTCAATTATATAATAATTTTTAATCTTTAATTTAAATAAATAAATAAAAAAATTTCGATGACGATTATTCATAATAGTTGTTAGTAGCCCTGGCAAAAGCTTCATAGATGATTGGCAGTTTCAAAGTTGTCATGCGTTTTTTGATTTCCGAATCACGCATGTAAATCACGAATAAATAACTTGTATAAACAGGAATATCTTTTGGACTTTTTTGAAGTTCAATGATGTCTTGCGCCATTTTGGCGGCGATTTCACCCTGCTCGTAAGGCGATAGTGCTACTGCCATCATGCCTCCGTCTTCCACGTAAAATCCCCAAAAACTCACTCCGGGGAGTTTGGTATTCTCTATCGTCCAGCTCATTACTTGCTTGGGTGGTACCACTTTACCTCCCGGGGTTTCCAAAATAGTATGATAGTGGGTATACAGGATAAAATTAGCATTGCCATTTTCTGCGTTTTTAATTGCTAATTTCCATTGATCCATGGTTTCGCATTGAATGGATCCAACAAATTTCAATGGTGCCCAATCGAAGGATTGTATTTCATTATGAATCCCATGAGAAGTATCGGACGAATCCGAAATATGAATAATTTTACGTTTATCACGAGGCATGACCTGTAACAAAATATCTTTTACCGCGTTATAATTTAGGCGCTCCAAAACTCCCGTGGTATTTTCCGCGTTTTGGTATCCGTAGTCTTCAATGGTTTTATTGACACCCGCGAAAACAATTTTTGTATTTGGTTTGTTAATATAATATTTTGCTACATACTGTTGTGCATTATCATCTAGCGCGATTATTATATCTGGATTCCATGAATCAATTGCTTTTCTGGCGGTTGCTCCAATTCTTTCCATGTAAAGCTTGTCAGGGTGTTTCTTGGTATCCATAAAAAATTTTCTTATTTTATATGGCTTTCCATTAAAAATGCGATTAATTCCAACAGTAATATCAGCATCCCATGAAAAATCCATACTGTAACTATGTACAACAAATACTCTCGGTCTTTTCATATTGATATAAATAGAAAACGACATCAATATGATTAAATAAAAAATAATGATCCCGCGAATATAAACCTGTTTAGTCATTTCCATTGTATCCCGATTAACAAGTCATAATAAACCAATTGCACGCCAAAATGGTATTGAAGCATAAATGGCAATAATACGAAAAATCGTTGTTAATAGATTAAATAACATGAATTTCTTTTTATTATAAATGTGCTTCTTTTCCGTCAAATCATTAAATGCCTGATAATAAGTGCATTGATAAGACATGAACCAGGTGTCGCTTAATAATAGAATAATAAATGCAATTATCCATGGATTAATTCCATTCCTCAAACTGATTGGAATGTATATTGAAGATAACAAAATAATCGATGCATTGTTTGGTAAAATAAATCTTAATGCAAACGTAACTCCCGACAACACCATAACAAACAGAAAAAAATTATCTCCCATCAAAACGCCGACCCATACTAAATATTTGGTAATCCATTTTTCAATACCCAGCACTGACATGACTTGCACCATGCCAATCAGACCAGCAAGCATAAATAAAAATGGCCAATCCACTTGCAAGCGAAAATCCTTGGTGGTAAAACTACCCAAGCTCAATAATCCAAATAAAATTCCCATGCCAATCCATGATGGTTGAATCTTATGAATAGGCGCAGTCATCAATCCTATAATGAAAATTGTGATAAAGGTGATGGCAACCCATTCGCTAAAGGTCAATCTTCCTAAAATATTAAGCTGTAGACCGATATTTTTTTTTATATCAACATCCTTATTTTGTGGCGCTTCCTCGCCTTGATAAAATATCAATGAAAAAATAAAATTACATATTAACAAGATTAGAAAAGAGACGATAGAAGCAGTGAACCAAAAAGATAAAGTAAATTGTTCGGCGACCTGTGTAGGTAATAACTCAAATACCGCAAAATTGACAGATTTAGAAGTAAGAAACGAAGCAGAGAATAAACTCAATCCAGAAAATACTGCAGTAGATAACCGCGTAGCGGCACATCCACCTTTTTTATAACCCATAGTTTCGATAATATCTATTAATAGCGGAGTGAGCAAACTAACGCGACCATTCGCGGAGGGTAACAATGGAGTCAATACAATGCCGAGAACCACTAACGCTATTTCATAAAAAATGGTACGCGATGGTAGATAATATAATAGCAGCATTGAAATTCGATAAATCAGTCCGGATTGAACGATTACCGCGCCCAGAGCGAATACGCTTAACGCCATAAAAAAACTGCTGGAGGAATATCCCGCCAATATTACATCGACGGGAGCCAAACCTAATATCAAGCTGCCAACAACGATAAAAATTGCACCCATGTATTCTGGCAGTAAATTAAATATCCAGATACACAATGTGGATGAAAAAATCATTAGAAAATATGTTTGAGATTCATTAAAATCTTCTTTGCCAAATAAGAATATCAGCATGGGAATAACCATAGAGCACAACCAACCGATTACTACAGGCAGTGTTTTTATTTTTCCTATTTTAGTCGATGGTGCTTTTTGTTCGAGTAATAAATTACTTAAATTATTTTTGACTTGAGAATTGTTCTCCGCGATATCCTTAAGATTCATTTTATCCAATAATAAAACTTTGACTTGAGTTTCTGCAACTGCTGAATGTAAATAACATCCATCATCAATGATGACTTCTTTAGCGAATAAAGTATTTTCGGAAATAATTTTTTGAGTTTCTGGTAAAATAACGCGACCTTCTTGAAGGAAATAAGCAGCAACCGCCTGATCCCCAGCCTTGAATAAAGTTTCTCCAGCCTGAAAAATTAATTCATGACAATTGTCAACATGGGCACTTAATCGCGCTCGTGAATGTTTCTCCTCACCAATGAACAAGGGAAACCTCTGAATTAAGGCAATACGTTTTAGCAATGCATTTCTGGTGGCATTAGTTTCATCTCCTATTTGACGCATCACGCTTCTGATCACTGAAGCCCCAAGAAAAATAATCACGAAAATACCCAAACCACTCGCCAGGAGTACCAAAAAATTTCCACTGGCCTGAATGTCGTTATTATGCGTATAAGAAGTTTCCGATATTTTTCGATAAACATAACTTGTGTTATCAAGTTCATCAGCTAAGATGATTCCATCATCCTTGATCTTGTTGATAAGATCAAAATAACTTTTAAAAAGGGATTTTTGCTGTTCTGCATTATGGATTCGTGCCAATTGTTTCAATATATCGAACATTTGATCTATATATTGCATGAAGGTGCTCCAATGAACCTTCACTTTTTCCCAAATGACGACCTCTTCCGGTTGATGCGCTAGAATTTCATAATGACTCCGGGCAATTTCCATATCCTGGCGTTCTTTTTTTGTTTTTTCCAAAATTTTATTAAAATGTTCCTGTGCTTGATAATTATTTTCCCAGATGGAGGCTTCCATGAGATTAAACTTAAGCTCTCCTAATGAAGATTTCATATCCATTAACGATAAAAGCGTTGGAATTTGAATGGTTCCATAATTTTTAATTACCTGACCCGCCATCCATAAACTATTCAGATCTATCCAAGATATGGTGATGGCCAAAATAATCATGGCCGCAATGATCGAAATTAGTTTATTTTTTATCAGCATGACGTTCAAAATTAAATATTTTTGATTAGACGAAAAAACGTAACAATATCTGCAATCGCTTTGTAGCGATTGAAAATAGAATTGCGTTGATATGGTTAATTTTTTAGCGCGGCGATGGTTCCATCACCGTCAACAACGTAGAGCATCGCACCCTGATTAAGTGGTGCGGTCAGGATGGAATTACCTTCAAGGTAAAAACGACCAAGTATTTTGCCATCCTCTCGACTCAAGGCATGGAGATAGCCATCAAGGTCACCCACCACCACGCTGTTGCCGTGAGGCGTTGGTGCCGTCAAGGCGCGATTGCGCAAAGCGTCCTGGCGCCATAAAGCTGCTCCCGTAGCTCGATCCAAGCCCCAGATCACACTTTCTTCGTCGGTTAGGTACACATGCTCGCGATCCACCCCAAGCCCAGCGATGCTGGAAATTTCCCGTGACCAACGTAATTGACCATTTGTCGTATCTATTGCCACTACTCGTCCTTGAGACGCAGATACATACAGAGTGTCATCCAATAGCACTGGATCAGCGTCGATATCCACCATGCGCTCCAGCTCGGAACGACCCTTGGGTACGGCGACTACGGCCTCCCAAATACTGCGTCCATCCTGCAAGTTCAAGGCCACGAGTTGTCCGCTGTCCAGACCAACAAAGACCACTCCGCGGGCAATCAATGGGGCACTGGTACCACGGAGGCTGAGAATAGGGACGGTACGGCTGAAAACCCATAGACGGCTGCCGTCAACGGCGGAAAGCGCAGTAACGCGCCCGTCGATGGCACGCACTACTACAATCCCGTCGGCGATAGCCGGAGGAGCGAGAATCTCGCTAGAAAGCGAGGCGCGCCAACGCTCTTTACCATCCTTGAAATTCAGAGCAACAACTTCACCTTCACTTCCACCCACCACAATCAAATCATCCCCCCCTCCACAACCACCGGAAAGGGCAATGCTGGTCTCGGTTCGCCACAGTTGTTCCCCACTAGATTTATTGTAGGCAGCCACAACTCCGTCAGCGTTAGACACCACGACGCGATCCTCGATCACGATTGGACGCAAGCGCAGGAACTGCTGCGCAGCACCACTCCCACCCGAAGTAGTCCAAATCGCACGCAAAATTTCTTTTGCAGTGGACAATTCAGGGAGCGGGGCCGGGGGTTCCACCGTATCGGCGGCAAACCAGTCACCAATGGTGGAACAACCCATCAGCCATGCCGTGACCATTACAATCGTGGTCAGTCGGATCATCCTCATGGCTCTTCACCCAAGTCAGCGAGTTTAAGCTGTAGGGCTGTTACTACACCCGAATTAGCTGGCAATTTAGCAAGCGCGGATTGGTATGCACTACGCGCGCCTTTTTGGTCACCTTGCAGACGTAGCGCGTCGCCACGTAACTCATCTGCTTCTGCCTGAAATCCAGCGAGCGCAGCAGCGGCACTCAAGGTCAACGCCCGAGCGTGATCCCCTTGGTCAAGAAACAGATGGCCCAGGCGTAATTGCGCAATCGCCTTGATACGTGGATCCAATCCCTGAGTAATTACCCATTCCAGACTGCCACGGGCACTCGCAGGATCACTTTTTTTCATGAATATCCCTGCTTGGGCCAATGCACCCAGGGTGGCATAAATGGAGGTCGGATATTCGTCCATGAGACGTTTACCAACTTGTTCGACAATGGATGAGTTATCTGCCTTGAGTCCAATTTCGACCCGCTGATAAAGTTCCGAAGCAGATTCCGTCTTGCCGGCTCGCCAATCGTTCCACGCGCGAACGCCAAAGACAATCGCCAAACCCAGGGCCGCGCCAGTTATCACGCTTACCCCGTTTTCCTTCCACCACTTTTTAATCGCTTCGACCTGCTGCTCTTCGGTAACGTAAGCATCCACGAAATTTATCCTCAAAATTGTGTTAAGAACGCCGCACGAACAGCTGCGCCAGGAATTCAGGTAGATCAGTTCGAGATAGGGTCTGTTGGGGCAAGTCGCCACGTAAATCTTTGACCGTGACCATCCCTGCGTCAAGCTCGGCCTCTCCGATTACTACAACCAAACGGGCACCACTTTTATCCGCGTGACGAAATTGTGCCTTGAGTCCTCCTCCCCCACAATGAACTTCGATCCGTACTGCTGGCAACGCATCACGTAGTTTTTCCGCCAACACGATGACGGATCGCGCGGCTTGTTCGCCAACATGAACCATATAAATCGATGGGATTGAACCGGAGGTGGAGGCGATGGTCCCATGCTCCCTCAGCAAAACAACCAGACGCTCCAGACCCATGGCAAAACCAGCCGCAGGTGTCGCCGGGCCACCGAGGTGCTCGACCAATTGGTCGAAGCGGCCACCGGCGCAAACCGTTCCCTGGGCGCCCAAGTTTGTCGTTACCCATTCAAAAACGGTGCGGGTGTAATAATCCAGTCCCCGCACCAAGCACGGATTGATGACATAAGACAAATTAACGCCATCAAGGGCGGCACACAATCCATCAAAATGTGCTCGTGATTCGCTATCCAGATGATCAAGCAAACGTGGCGCTTCGGCTACGATGGCCTGAACCTCGGGATTTTTACTGTCTAGAATGCGCAAGGGATTGGTAGTTAAACGCCGCTGACTATCTTCGTCCAACGCATCCTTCCGGGCAGAAAGATATGCGATCAATTCTGTACGATAGCGCGCGCGGACCTCAGCCATGCCTAACGAATTAATCTCCAGTCGGATACCGGAAAGTCCAAGAGCGCGCAACATTCTGGCGCTCATCAGGATTAATTCGATATCGATATCCGGCCCCGGAAAACCAAAAGTCTCAACTCCTATCTGATGAAATTGTCGATAACGTCCCTTTTGTGGCCGCTCATGACGAAACATCGCTCCCATATACCACAGACGTAGCGAAGTGTTACGTAATAATCCATTTTCAATAGCCGCCCGCACACACCCTGCCGTTCCTTCAGGGCGTAAAGCAAGACGGTCGCCATTACGATCTACGAAAGCATACATTTCCTTTTCAACGATATCGGTAACTTCGCCAATCGAACGCTCGAAGAGGTCGGTCTTTTCAAGAAGTGGGGTGCGAATCTCGCGGTAACCATGACTTTCAAGAACACCGATCAAGGTTTTTTCCACGAATTGCCAATAATGGGAATCCGTTGGCAAGATATCATTCATTCCTCGAATGGCCTGGATGTATTTTGACAAAATGATTACCTCGCGGTTAAATCATGAATCCGCTTACGAATAACGCGTTCCAATTCATCCACCACCGCAGCATTTTCCACTTTATGATGTGGAACACCACCAATATAAAGCAAATTAGGCGTACCACCGACAAGCCCGACATGAGCTTCGCGCGCCTCACCCGGACCATTGACCACGCAGCCAAGCACTGATACATCCAATGGTTCCAGGATATCCGCCAGTCGCTCCTCCAGGGCATTGACCGTCGAGATTACATCGAATTCCTGACGCGAGCAGGAGGGACAGGCAATCAAATTGATACCTTTATTACGCAGATGAAGGCTTTTGAGAATATCAAAACCGACCTTTACTTCTTCCACCGGATCGGCAGCCAAGGATACGCGCAGGGTATCGCCAATGCCCTCGGCAAGCAGCATTCCCATGGCAATAGCGGACTTTACCGCTCCGGCCCGGGCACCGCCGGCCTCGGTGACACCCAAATGCAAGGGTTGATCGATACGCTGCGCCAAATCACGATAAGCAGCAATCATCATAAAAACATCTGAAGATTTAAGACTTACCTTGAAATCTGAAAAATCCAGACGCTCCAGGATATCAATATGACGCATAGCGGATTCAACCAAGGCAACCGAAGTCGGCTCACCATATTTTTTTTGAAGATCCTTTTCCAGCGAACCGGCATTAACGCCAATTCGGATCGGAATACCACACTCACGAGCCATATCCACTACTGCACGAACTCGCTCCTCGCGGCCAATGTTACCCGGATTAATTCGCAGACAATCAGCGCCGAGTTCCGCAACACGCAATGCAATTCGGTGATCAAAATGAATATCGGCAATGAGAGGAATATCTACTTCTTTTTTGATTTGACCAAAAGATTCCGCCGCTGCGAGGCTTGGCACGGAAATTCGCGCAATATCCACACCCGCACGAATCAGTGCATTGACTTGGGAAATTGTGGCAACAACATCCGTGGTTTCAGTGTTGGTCATGCTTTGGACACTGATCGGCGCGTTTCCTCCAACAAGAATTTTTCCAACCCGAATTTGACGGGAAACACGACGCTTGATTGAAGAATGAGTACGCATGTGTTTTTAAGGTTTTTTATCCAAGAGAAAATCTGCCGATTTGTCTTTAATGTAAGAATGAAAATCAAATGGTTGCCCATTGTAATCGATAGTTACCCCCTTAGTACGTTTCAAATGAACCTTGAAAGGAGGTTTTCCCTGAATAGTTTTTGACTGGCCGGCCTTAATAAAATCATTAAATAGTTTTTTATCCTTATGATCTTGAATTTTAATCCAGGTCTTCACCGTTGCTCGCACGGTCACTGTGGATTGCGCATCAGAAGATGGTGTTGTGCTTGCCGCCAAAGATTGGGTATTGGCTTCAACAGGAGCCGCAGGAGTTGACGGGACAATCGCAGCGCCGGTAGATGACACCGATGTATCAGTAGACACAGGAGCAGCATCCGATGCTGGGGTTGGAGTAGTAGCGGCAACTTCCGTTGTTGGGGTGTGCGTCGGCGAGGTGGACGCATCCTCGGGAGGGGGACCCGCGCCGACAATTTCCGCCAACTCACGGGACAACTGCGCCGCAAGCGATTTATCCTGCGGCGTGGAGCCATGCTTAACCTCCGGTGTCTGAGGAGATACTGTCTGTTCCACAACCGTATTTTTTACATTAGCAGGAGGATCGCTCCGCCACCATATCGCCACCAGCGCAATCAATCCGGCAATTACAACATAACTAAAAAAATGCCAAATGCGATCATTAGAGGATTGATTTCGAATAAACAGAGTCACAGGAGGCTGAGTGATCACGCCTTGGCGTTCATAAGCGGCAATAATTGGTTCTGGTGCCATATCAAGGAGTTTGGCGTAGCTGCGCAAATAACCCCGAACAAAGGTAGGAAGCGGAAGATGGGCATAATTATTTTCCTCAAGCGCAGTAATTACATTGACATTTAAGCGCAACATGGCAGCGATCTCTGCCTGGGTCTGGCGACGTTCTTCCCGTGCCCGTCGCAGCAGGCTTCCTGGATCAGCGTTTTCCATCTTTTTTCCTTCTTTTCCTTCCAATGGTGCGTTCATTAGTAGAGCAGAAGCAGTATCCAGCGTTGTTGAATTCGATTTTTCTACAGTATTTTCGAAAGAATTATCTAACAGTTGCGTATTCATCATTTCTCCGTCCGCGCATCACCAATAGACGGCACGAGTTGGAAAGGTTTGGGGTGATTTTGATTGGGTTAAGGATAACCGCTAAGGGAGAGCCACATTGAGATCGATGTCTCAATCTACGGCACATCAGGTTCATTGCCAACGCGTGATTCAACACTCATCCGCAACCAGCAGCGGCGAGTCCGCGTTGTAGATCCAGTTGAAGATCGCGGACATCTTCCAATCCTACCGAGACCCGGATCAGCCCCTCCGTAATCCCCGCCGTGGCCCGTGCCTCCGGGGTAATTCGTCCATGGGTTGTACTCGCGGGGTGGGTAATCGTGCTTTTGGTGTCGCCTAAGTTGGCGGTGATGGAAAGTAGACGCACGGCATCGATAAAACGCCAGGCCGCCGCGCGCCCACCTTCCAGCTCGAAAGAGAGAATACCGCCAAAAGCACCTTGCTGACGCGCGGCAAGGGCATGTTGGGGATGGCTAGGCAGACCCGGATAATGAACACACGCGACTCCCGGCTGTTCCACCAACCACGAAGCCAAATGCATCGCTGCGGTGCAGTGTGCCGTCATGCGCAGCGCCAACGTTTCCAGTCCCTTGAGGAAAATCCAGGCATTGAAAGGACTCATACTGGGACCCGCAGTGCGAATAAAACTGTAAACTCCTTCACCCACCAAGGTACGATTACCTACCACAGCTCCCCCCAAGCAACGCCCCTGTCCATCAAGGTATTTAGTCGCTGAATGAATAACTAAATCTGCGCCTAATTCCAATGGACGTTGTAGGGCAGGGGTACAAAAAGCATTGTCCACCGCCAGCCACGCTCCATGAGCATGGGCCAACTCCGCTACCGCCATGATATCGGCCAATTCACACAGTGGATTGGATGGCGTCTCTAAAAATAATAAACGGGTAGTAGAACGCAATGCCGTTTTCCAAGCAGCGAGCTCAATTAGTGGAACGAAACTCGTTTCCACTCCAAAACGCGACAAGATATTGGAGAAGAGCAAGATCGTTGAACCAAAAATGCTCCGCGAGGCAATAACATGATCGCCAGCGCGGAGCAGTGCCATGCACACAGCAAGAATTGCCGCCATCCCCGAAGCAGTAGCCACGCACGCCTCGCCTCCCTCTAGGCTCGCCAGACGTTTTTCAAAAGTACGAATCGTAGGATTGGTGAATCGCGAGTAGATATTACCCGGAATTTCTCCTGAAAAACGCGCTGCCGCCTCGGCGGCATTAGCAAAAACATAGCTTGAGGTTGTAAAAATAGGTTCAGATTGTTCTCCTTCCGTGGTGCGTACTTGACCGGCTCGCACTGCGCGAGTGGCGAAATTATTACTAAATTCAATTTCAATGGGATCGATCACTGTAGGTATCCGCGATGAATACGTGTTAAAAATGGATGCATCAAATTTTTAGCCGTTCCAGTACTCGTCCATGAATGAGATGTTCATCAATGATTTCGTCAATATCATCCTGGTTTTTGTAAGTATACCAGGTACCCTCAGGATAAATGACGACGACTGGTCCACTCCCGCAACGGTCAAGGCAACCGGCGTTATTGACACGAATTCTACCTGAAAGAATTGATTTGAGGGACTCAATCCGTTTTTTAGCGTGGTCACGTGCTTGCTGGGCATGGTACTCGCCACAGCAAGGAGCGCCATTCACACGAAGATTGGTACAAAAGAAAAGATGATATTGATAATGGGGATCAGAAGCGGCCATATTGTTATCCTGAAAGGCAGTAAAAAATAACTTTTTCAATGCTGGAAGCTTGAGATGATATTATATTTTTATATAAACTGGCATCTAGATATTATTTTTTACATATAAAATGCGTGATGATACACTTTATAAGTATAGACCAACTACTACAGGAAAATAAATGCGACAAAGCAAGATTATTAATTCATCTCAATGGCGACCAATTTATGGATATCCCGGTACCTTCGATCCTTTTACCTATGGACATCTATCGGTAGTAACCCAGATGTTACGTGGTGATCGAAATTTACAGCTTGAAATACTCGTGGCACGCAATCCTGAAAAAAAAATAACCTATACCATTGAAGAACGCGCGTGGATGATTGAACAAATGCTCGATCGGCTTCCGCAATCAATGCGCAGGCGCGTTCGCGTTGCCATCGTTTCTGGGGCCACGGTCGATTATGCTTATGAACAGGGCATTGGATTTTTAATCAAAGGATTGCGTAACGCAGTCGATTATCAATATGAGCACGACCTGGCGACACTGAATGCCGATGTACAGGCGCGTCGACGACAACATTCGGTCACCACGCTCTATATTGATCAAGTTGATGATTCCCTAAGCAACGTAAGCTCAAGCAACCTCAAACTGCTTGGTCAACTCGGCATGACGCTGCAAAATTACGCACCTGCGTTTGATCGTGAAATATTGAAAATGCGTCAAAGCGGACTTTTATTTATTGGGGCTGCTGGCGGCATCGCTTCTGGAAAGACAACCTTCTGCGAACAAATTGCCATTTATGCTAAAAAAAAACAACTCCCCGTTTATCATATCAGTCTCGATATGATCGGACGTAGAATCCATGAAGAAATTGGTAACGTTTCTCCACGTATTCAAATCACGCGAGACTTGATTGCTGATATGTTTGGAACCGTAGTTATAAACCCTGACGGTACGATTCATCGTAAAAATCTTGCTGCTATTGTATTCAATGATCCGAACCGACTCAAACAATTAACTGCTGTGATGATGGAACCTATTTTGTTTTACATGGGGCAGGCAATTCAACAGCTCAATGCTGGTATTGTACTTATTGAAAGCGCTACTTTCTTGGAATATAACCTCACTGAATTAGTGGACGAAAATATGTTAATTGTTTCAGTCCCTGCCGAAGTTCAACGTGAACGCATCGCTGCTAAGTTCACAGGCGAACAAGTAGAGCATCGACTTAAACATCAAATGAGCTACGACCAATTGCTAACGGGCATCACCACCCGTCAATCAAAGGAAACACTGCGATTGCTGCTCAATTTTCCTGGCAACAGCAACTTTACCCCAGATGATCTTGAATTTTTTTATCAAGCCTTATTGCAAGAATATCAACTTCGCCAACATGTTCAACGTACTAAATATTTATTTATTCCAAAATTTCTGGTCATTTTGGATCCTAAAAAATTTTTCATGGAAATAGAAACCAATTATAATCAGCACAAACTTGGGTATCACAATCAGCTTCACATCAAGGAAATGCTAACGAATTTTGAAACCATCAAGCCGCAACTCGGGCTAGACATTGCGACCGAGCTTGCATTTTATTTAGCGATTTTGCTTCATGACATCATTTACGATCCCGCAAAAAAAGATAATGAAGCCCAAAGCGCAGTGTATGCAGATAACTTCATTTGTCGGCATGTGATTAGCCCTGAAATTGATATTGCGTTGGTAAAACGTCTTATCTTCGCAACCGCAGGTCATTTTGAATTACAAGGCAGCCTTACTTTTCTTGAACAACTAATACTTGATCTGGATAAATTAATTCTCGCCTCGCCCTGGCCACGCCTCCTTGATTATGAAACTCGTATTTACACAGAATATGCTCCGATTTATCCACGCAAAATTTATATAGAAAAACGTAGTGTCATTCTTAAACGTTGGCTGGATCAACAAACGGAAGGGAATCCAATATTTGTCAGTGAATTAATAAGGGAAGGTTATGAAAAAACTGCTACGGTTCAACTTCAACGGCTAATTAATTACCTAAAGTTAGAATCAGAATCTTTATAATAATTCAAAAGATGCGTGATATTATCTCACAAGCCCCTCAATCCCGTAGGCTCATGGGATTCTTGACTGTTCATCACGCAGCGTGATCCGCTTTAACCTGGCCTCACTTTGCCAACGTAGACGCCTAGTAATCAATTGTTGTTTGTCATTTTCTGAAAATTTGCAGACACGACCTATTCGGCAAGAATCAAATTTTGGAAAAACAGCATCACTACGCATCAATGAAGAATACTGATTAAACTTCTGGATAAGACTTGACGCTGACCGAGTTTTTGAAGGAACCCCGAGGATGCGCCAATTCTTTCGATGAGCATTCCCTTCTATTCCTTTTGGTGGAATAGATTCATAATCATGCAAAATATCTAATACTCGTTCTACGTATTCCTTGGTTTCTGGATATGGTGGAAGACCTCCATAGCGAATCACGGAATTTTCTCCGGCATTATATCCGGCGAGTGCTAAGGACAGGTCGCCTGCAAAGCTATCAAGCAAAAATCGTAAATAACGTACACCACCAGTAATATTTTGTAATGGATCCATGGGATTCTCCACGCCAAATCGACGCGCGGTGTCCGGCATTAATTGCATCAATCCCATAGCGCCCTTAGATGAACGAGCATCGGAATAAAAACCAGATTCCACCATGATAACGGCCTTGACCAAGGCCGCGTTTACTCCCCACGCGTTAGTCTCGCGTTCAATGAATGCGTGAAAGGCAGGAGTAACCGTCTCGGCTGATGGTGTCACGCTGATGGCCAACAAAAATAGCGCCAGAATATCTCTGGCGAGAGTACTTTTTGATTTTAGTGTTTGTTTCAATCCTGCGTCTGACTTCATCATTTGATGAATAAACTACGGTTTACTAATGGGAACAGAGCGGAATTTCATCACGTAGCTTTGCTTACCGTTGGGCGTTTCTTCGACCAAATTCACACGATCCGCAAGAACTTTATCGATTTTTTTATTACCATCAAGCATATCACCAACGTAATAATCACTACGATCAATAGTCGCGTAAGGTCCTTTCTGATCCTTGCCAATACCAGTAAGACGATAAATCCAGGTAAGATCCACGCTAGGATTGACAATTCGTTGCTTGGCGTCAAAGGCGAAACGTTGAAAAGGATTACGTTTATCTTTGAGTTCTACCATTTTTTTCAATGCAACAAGGCGCTCACTAGCCAGCGGCTTACCGTCATTCCGTGGTGTTATGGTAAAGGAAATAACATGTTGCGGCAGTGATTTATATTTATTGTCTTTATCCAATTCACCCATTGAATATGGATGCACCTGAAGGTTGGTGATTGTTACATCTAACGATTCCATATCAGATGAGAAATGTAAAAATTTATAGTAATCAACCAAAATTTCGATGGAAAATTTAATACGATCTTGTGGATCCGGTGTGAGCTTTCTAATAATAATATCATTTTTTTTAGCGATATCGTTAAAATGCCTCAAGAAATCTGAAATAGAATGAATAACAAAACCAGAGGAATTATCATCCTTAGTCAATACAGCATATTGTTCTTCAAGATCATTATATTCATTGCGCAGATAGCTATTAATCTTCTGGAGATCCGCAATGATTAATTGACGATCTAGATACAAGGCTCGATAGCCAAAAAATAACATGGAAATCAAAAAATAAACAGATGAGATAATCAAGATTTTATGGGCTTTTATAAATTCATTCATGGCTGTTCCTTTTTAATGTGCCTTAATACCAGTAGTTTTCTCTATCATTAAATTACGTTTTTCTATTGTTTGTTGCATATTGGAGATAGGATTTCCATTAGATGATTCAGTAATTATTTGACGCTTACTTGGATCGTAATATGCCTCTAGCGAAAAATTCACAACGGGTTCTGCATCGGCAGTATCAATGGAAAAACCAGTAAAAGCAATTTCCTTGAAATCCATCATAAACATTGACTCTTCTTTCGTAAGCGCATCCAAAAAATCCGCAATAACTCCAACGTGGCCTTCTGTTCTTGGCAGGGCCGCGCCTTTCATGACCAATTTAGCGGAAGAGAGTATGACTTTACCGGCGTTTTGCGTGGCACCTTCCAGATAGACATCAGTCAACCATAAATGATCGGTGATATGTTTACTAATGGCTAAAAATTTCTCGGTCCAGAGCACTTTATTTTCTTGATCGCTGGTTACCGAGACCGGTTTGGTACGATAAATTTTTTGGCGTAATGCGTCGCTCTTAGTTATATTGGCAGAATAACTATTCATTTGAGATCGAAAAGATCGATCAAGGCTTACATATTGTTCATACGCGCCATATAACAAACCAAAAACAAATACACCCAACAAGATGAAATAAGTTTGTTCGTTGTCAATATCCTCGCCCGTCGTGTCACCCTCTGCGCCACGACGAGAGAACTTTTCCATGATCCTAGAAAAGAAGCCACTTTTTAGTTGTTGTTGTCTAGTAGAACGTCGTGATGACCGCCTTCCTGTTCCTGAAGTTTCCTTACTCATCTCCCGAGCCATTTTATGATAAGGAGTCATTCCTTCTTTTTCACTAAAAACCAATTTAATCTTGCCAACTGAGATTAATGGTCCCTCGGTACCCTTGAGCAAATTAAGAGTGATGGGAAATGGACGCTTAATAAAGGTATCGAATAATCTATCAGTACCTTCCAAAATTTCGGTTTGAATATCCGATGGTAATCCGGCACGCAACCAGGTATCCAGTCCACGAATACGCCTGGTTTCTCCAAGAATGGACATTCGTCTGGGAAGCCCGCACGCGCGCTGGGATCGGAAATATTCCAAAGTCGCAAAAATTTCTTCATTTAGCTTGCGCAATAATGGTATTAGCGCCTGATCCTGTGGACTAAGTGAATGCCCATCGACTCCGGAATGAAATAAGTCCGAAAGATAATCTCGTTCCCTGAGCGCAGTGAATATTTCCTTGATGGGTACTCCAGTTTTCTCGGCCACGGTGGCAGCCAGCATGGTAATACCCACCGGCACATGACGAACCATCACTGCCCCGATTCCAACATGCGCCAACATAATTTCGGTGTATTCGGCACCAACGAGGATGGCACCATAAGATTCATTTGGATAAAGTTCTGCCTCCTTCAATAGAATTGCTTCCGCAGGGACGATCTCCCAAACCTTTGAGGCAATATCGCCTAATCCCACCAGAATTCCACGCAGCAACGCCGTATTCACGAAAGCATAAATGCCATTAGCGCGCGTTCCTTGTTTTGTGACTCCAAAGTCGGTGTAGCCAAAGGAAATATTATCGCAGTTGAGCAGCTCTTGACCGAATTCCCGAACTCGCGCAGGACTTGCCGCCCGCAATGTCTCTATTTTGGCATCAGAAAAGGCCACGTCCCTTGAATCCCACAATAGATAGCAGTGGGTCAATCGTTTCCGCAGCCGCGATGGAATCCCTACTAGGGCTGTTCGTAATATTTGTTCTGAATTCAATCCTTTACCATCAGTCGGAATCGCTTCAGCGGCATCCGATAACTGTACAGGATTGCCCGCCGGATCGAATGCCCGAACAGAACAGCTCGTGGACCCGAGATGAAGAAATAAGCTGGCCCCTTGTTCATGGACCGAATCTTGATTAATCGTTTTATCTTCAGCGGTAGACTTTGATTTTGAAAACCACATGGCATTTCCCATCGCCACCGACGGTGTTGACCGTTTAGAACGGCGGCATCGTTATAAAAATTAATAATAGCTATTATTGAAAATTACCATCTAGAAGACTGTTCATCCAAATTCGACGCCGAAACCCTTGACTTTAGCTGTGGGGTGATTGACGAAAAAACAGCGTGAAGATGAAATTTCCGGCAATAATCTAACGTCCATGTCCAACCGCCTTACCCATATCAAATATCGGCAAGAACACTGCCACCATCATTCCCGCTACGGCAAGCCCAACAATAATGGTGAGAATTGGATTAATCAGGGCTGTCCATCGTTCTAGTTCATTATCCAGCAATCGTTCAAAATAATCTGCTGCTGATAATAATAAAATATCTAGAGTACCTGCTTCCTCGCCAGCGGCAATCATCTGTAAAACAATTCCCGAAAAGACCTCGTATTCACGGAAAGAATCAGCAATTCCCTTGCCGCGTTCGATGTCGAAAATAATCGAATAAATCAAATCTTCAATATATACATTAGATACCGTTCCTGCCGCCAGCTTTAGGGATGGCAATAATTCTACTTCGTTTTGTAGTTGGACGGAGAAGGTACGCAAAAAACGACTGAGTGCTGCCAGGCGTATCAAATTGCCAAACACTAAAATTCGCAATTTATACTTATCCCATAAATAGCGTCCTTCACTGGTGGCTATCCAAAAGATAAAGGAAAATACCATCACGCCAATGGTTAGCATTACCAAATGCCAATTTTGCCGCCACCAATCGGCAAAAGTCATCAGCCATTGGGTGATTATGGGCAATTTGCTGCCAAAAGATGCGAACATTTCCTTGAATCGCGGCAAGATAAAAAAAATCATGCCGTTGAGCACGAAAATGAACGAAGCAAACATAAAAATAGGGTACGTCAATGCAGAACGTATTTTATCCCGAGACTCATTGATCTTTTTTAGATAAATTGCAATATGTTCAATTGAGTCGCCCAATCTCCCCGACATCATCCCGGCGCGAATGATGTTTACATAAATTTGATCAAATACATCGGGAAATTCGGCAAGCGCATCGCCAAAATCCACGCCGTGGCGGACATCTTCCACCACCGCATCCATGGTGTTGCGCAAAACCCCGTGAGGGGTTTCCTGGGTCAGGCTTTCGAGCACATCCACGAGCGGCAACTGGCTCCTAATCATCGACGACAACTGGCTGGTAAAAATCAATAAACTGGAAAGCGGTACCGCAGCCATTACATCATCTCCCCAAGCACACGGATGACCTCCTGGAAGGTCGTCACTTCATCCTCCACCAAGGTAAGCCCGTGCCGGATGAGCGTAGTCATTCCTCTTTCCAGGACATGTTTACGCAGATCGTCGGCGCTAAAAATTGGAGACATGATGATTCTGCGCGCCTCATTCGTCATCTCGAAGACTTCAAAAACTGCCTGACGACCTAAATAGCCGGTCTCACGACAATATTCACAATTAATTCCCCGCCCCTGGGCGTATTCCATTTCTGGATCAATTTTAATTCCTAATTGCTGCAATCGCTCGTCGGAGATACCTTCTTCATTTAATTCTTTCAGGATGTGATTTCCCATAACTGCCGTTTTGCAATGCGGGCAGATCTTTCTAACTAGGCGTTGAGCAATGGCTAGGGTTAAAGCCGTGGCCACTAAAAAATTTTCGATTTTCATATCCAGCAAGCGTGGAACCACACCCACGGCGTCATTGGTATGAATGGTGGAAAAGACTACATGGCCTGTTAACGATGCCTGAATGGCCATATTGGCGGTTTCCGCGTCGCGGCACTCGCCAACCATGATGACATCAGGGTCCTGGCGCAACATGGTGCGCAAACCACTGGCGAAGGTCAAATTAATCCGGTGATTGACTTGCATTTGATGCACCCCGCCGAGCCGATACTCAACCGGATCTTCAACGGTCAGAACATTCTTGCGCGTCTTGTCAATGGCGCTTAAACAGGAATAGAGCGTGGTAGTTTTACCCGATCCAGTTGGGCCACTGATCATGATTAGACCATAGGGCGCCATTAGCTTATCTCTCAATAGCCGCAGGTCGCGGGCCAGCAAGCCGAGAGATTCCGGTGAAGGACGCAAGGCGTTCTTGTCCAACAATCGAAACACAATTTTCTCACCGTAAACCGTGGGAAAAGTAGAGACGCGAACATCAATTGGATTTTCTTTGATAATCCGCCCGAAACGACCATCCTGTGGCCGACGTTTTTCGGCAACATCCATTCCAGATATAATTTTGATACGAGAAACTACCTCGGAGTGGAGATTTTTAGGCAAGTTAATTTCATCGTGTAAAATACCATCGATACGATTTCTCACTCCCAGAAAATCTTCCGCTGGTTCTATATGAATATCTGAGGCACCTTGGCTCGAAGCTCGATGAAGAAAATAATCAACCATCTTTGGTACATCGACTCCAGCAATGTTATCCCGAATTTCGTTTTCCTCAGTCGCCGCTATATCGATGATGCTGACATTTTCATCGCTCTCGCCAAATGCTTCTTGGCTATTTTTTAAACGTCGCGTGACCTGAAAAAAAGCGTCAGGATGCACTAGAATCCATTGCAACGGATAACCGGCGAGGCGTTCGACTCGATCACGCGTAATTAAGTCAAAAGGATCGATAGTAGCAACCCGTTCTCCGCCATCATCGCTATCAAGCAGTGCCAGTGCGCCGAAACGGTGCGCACGCATGGCGGACAGCCAGGATGGTTCCGGTCGTTTAAGCTGGTTCACCAATTCTTTTTCAGTTTCGATCAAGGGAACACTGAATTTTTTGGCAACCATTTTGAAAATATCCATCCGAAATTTTAGCGAGGCATCTTGGGCCAATACTCGAAAAAAGGTCTGTCCGCTGATCTGTGCTCGAACTGCTAGAGAGATTGCCTGTTCTCGGCTAATAAAATTGGCATCAATCAATTCTTTGGCGAAACCCGAAAGAAATTGAAAAATGGCATGATGATTTATTATATCATTTTCTATTCGTTTGGATTGCGCCCGTGATTCAAGAAATGAATTAATGGTATTAATCGTGTCATTAATGGCGTGTGCATCTTCGGTATTCTCGTCAACCGCTACTACGACCGTTGCTTCATCCGAACCAGAATTTTTATTATCAACGACTAGGGTATCTCCGGCGGGAGCCGTAAAATTATTCTTTTCATTCATTACAACCGTAGCGGCGTTGGTGTCGGTCACCAGGGTAAGCTCAACATTATTTTCATTCGTTGTTTTTTTAATTGTTCCCTTGTCGTGATCCAATAAAAGGAAAGGATGGAAAGAAGTTTGTGTATCATCTATTGTGGCGATTGTAGGAGTGATAAATTTTAGCTGCAAGCGCGTTCGTCCAATTAACAACTCACTGCCAGTACGCACTGGCATGGAATGGATTAAATCCTCGCCATTTAATTGAGTACCATTGGCACTCCCCAGGTCTTCCACCATCCAGCCGGTATTTTCCCGCCAATAAATCAAACAATGTCGACGCGAGGCGTGTTCGTCAGCCACTAGGAAATCCGATTGACTCCCCTTGGTTTTGAAATCACGTCCAATTAAATATTCTCGCTTGCCCGGCTCCCCCGACAACACTTCTGCCGTTCCCGTAGAATAAATGAGTGTTACCTGGAGTTCTGCGTCAGCTCCAGCCTTAACAACGGAAGTTTCCTTTACCTCATTACGACGCGGATTAGCAACCATGGTTGCGTCATTTTTTTCAGGTAAGGAGATGAGGGTTTCATCATTCAAACTTCCCCGATGAATATTGGCTTGTACTAATTGAGTTGCATCCAACGCAACATCAGCCAAAGCTGATTTGAACACTGGTGCTTGTGTGAACAATAGGGTCTCATCGGCACTATCTATTTTCTTTTCCGCTTCACCACGCAGGACATGAGTTTGATAGGCGTTGATTAGTTGTGTCTTATCTAGTTCACAATCGATTCCTTGTGAATAGGATGGTTGGGGCGCACGATTGAATACCATGGTTTTATTCGCTGGGTCATCGTCCTGGAAACCATCCCCAATCTGCACCGCGATTAAAGTTCGACCTAACAGAAGCGTATCCCCAGAAGACAAGGGCGATACTTCTTTTAGCAATACGCCATTGAGCCGCGTGCCGTTGGTGGATTTCAAATCTTTTATCCACCAACCGTCAGACGAAGTATTCCAGAATAATTCGCAGTGTCGAATTGATACCAGTTTATCTTCAATGGTCAAATCGACCACTTGTTCTCCCGGCAGGCGACGCCCTACCACAGCTTGTGTACATTCCGGTCCAATTCGTTCATCACGAGTTTTACCTTGAGCATCCCGCAATCGTAACCATAATTGCACTGATTTATTATTATCGCTATCGCCAACCATAACGGTTCACCTCATTAACAATCCGGCGTGAATACCAAAGATTAAACAGTATGAAGGAAACGCCATCCTTCTATTTTTAATATGCAATAAAAATTCAATTTTTTACTGCGTTACATAAAGCGCGTAAATAGGGCATTAAATCACCGGCGAGCATTCCGCGTTCGCCATCCATCGCGCATCGTAAACCTGCCTCGGCATGGAGACACACGCCAAGACGTGCTGCGTCATGCGGAGGAATTTTTTGAGCGAGTAGTCCACCTAGTAATCCTGCAAGTACGTCACCCATGCCACCACTTGCCATGCCTGGATTGGCAACCGGACATAACCCCGGTATTGCACCAACGCTACCCACCAGCGTACCTGCTCCTTTAAGCACCCAAACTCCGCCATGACGCCGCGCCAAAGTCTCCACAGCATTGAGACGATCCGCTTGAACTTTCGCTGTAGTGCAACCGAGAAGGCGTCCCGCCTCGCCAGGGTGGGGAGTAAATAGCCAATCGTCGCGCAACTGGAGAGACTGCTGAATCGAGAGTCGTTCGGCCAACAAGTTCAAGGCATCAGCATCTAAGACCATCGGGAGATTCGTCGCCAAGGCAGCCTCCCATAAAGGAACTGCCCACGAATTCCTGGAGAGTCCCGGCCCCAGGACTACCACCGTTGCCTTGGCAAGCAGTGGAGCAAGATCAGCGCTGCTGCCCACTGCGTGGGCCATGATTTCGGGGCGAGTTGCGGCGATTTGTGCGGCATGATTAGGATGAGTCGCCAGGCTTACCAGGCCCGCGCCGATCCGCGCCGCAGCCTCAGCGGCCAAACGTCCAGCTCCCGCGTAGCCTGGAGCGCCGCCAATCACCAAAACATGACCAAAATCGCCCTTGTGCGCGGTTCGACACCGTGGCAGCAGTCGGCGTGACCACTCATGAAAATTAATAAGTTGCGCGATTGGAATGATCGGCGCATAGACCGCATGTGGGACTTCTAAATCAGAAAATACCACTTGACCGGAATAGGCTGGCCCTTCGCCGATAAACAGTCCCAGCTTGACACCAATAAAGGTCACCGTGACCGTCGCGTGTACCGCCATGCCCAAGGGTTGACCGGTGTCGGAACACAGGCCAGAGGGAATATCCAGCGCCAATACTGGCGCACCATGCTGATTAATCTCCGTGATCGCATCCCTGAAAGGACTACGCACCTCTCCAGCAAGCCCAGTACCCAACAGGGCATCCACCACCAATTTTTCTTTTTCCAGGCAGCCAGAAACAAAAGGTATTGGTTTGATTCCCGCTCGCAACATTGCCTGGTGCGCTTCCATGGCATCTCCCTGGAGTTTCGCGGTATCGCCCACCTGAAAAACATGCACCTTAAATCCCGCTTTCCATGCCAAGCGCGCCACCACGTACCCATCGCCAGCGTTATTGCCACTGCCGCACACCACGGCAAGACGCCGTATTTTTGGCCAATGTTGACCTAGCACATAAAACGCCGCCCTACCGGCTCGTGCCATGAGCACACCACCAGGGATCGAAAATTCTTGAATGGCGCGGCGGTCGAGTTCTCTTACCTGATCGGCGTGATATAGCGAAGAACCTGGGGGGGAAAGGCAGTCACGAATGGTCAATGCGTAATTCCTGTTGAGGAAGGTGGAAACTTCAATAAAAAAGTAGTTCCCGCGCCTGGAGTTGAACTGGCCGTAATACTTCCGCCATGCTCCTGAATCAATTTTTGCGTTACGGTCAATCCGAGTCCAGTCCCACGATTGCCTTTCGTCGAGAAAAATGGCGTGAATAATTGAGCAAGAACCTCCTTACTCATACCACCGCCGTTATCAGCAATCCGCAGGAAAAATCCACCAGCACCCAGCGAAGGCTCTCCACCAACAGTGAGAACAACCCGTGCGCCTTTTTTCTCGGCACAGGCATCAAGTGCGTTTCCAATTAGATTGATCAAGCAACGACGAATCGCGGAATCATCTATTAAAACTATTTTTGGTGCTTGGACTTCACTTTCAAAAATCAATTCAATTTGGCGCAGTGTTGCCTGTTCTTCCATCATAGCTACGACATCGGAACATAGATCCTTTATATTATATGGAACTAAGGCCGGTTCCCGATCCTTAGAATAGGCGAGCATGTTTAGCACGACATCATTCAGCAGGCGCAGATTCTTTTTCATCGTCCGCCAGCCGCTGTCGATTTTCTCGAACATATCGGCGGACATCTGGTTTTCTAAGAGATAACTTCCGGCGTTAATTCCATTGAGAATATTCTTGACGCAGTGTGCCATGCCGGAAATAGCCTGACCAATGTTCACCAAGCGTTCCGTGCGTCGTTTAAGGGTAAGATGGGTACGCACCCTAGCAAGGAGGATCGATTGTCTGATTGGCTTGCTGATGTAATCGACGGCACCAAGATCAAGTCCGCGTTGTTCATCTTCCTCGGTGTCGAGGGCGGTGACAAAAATAACCAAAATATCCCGCGTCGCCGGATTTTCTTGAAGGCGGGTCAGCACGGTATAACCATCCATTTCCGGCATCATGATGTCCAACAGTATCAGATCGGGTTTAGGTTCCTTGATGGCGGCTTGCAACGCCTGTTCCCCCGAGCGTGTAGCACAAACCCGATAGTGTGGTTGCAACATTTCGCTCAGAACCATTAAATTTTCTGGTTGGTCATCAACAATGAGTACCGTCATTCGCGGTATGTTCGCATCGTAGTCAATATCTGCATTCATCATTGTCTCCGAGATACCCCTGGCTTTAGCCATGGTGATGAAAGGGGACGGTTTTCGTAGACATAACCGTCATCCCTCTGGATAAGTTTGCAATACTTGTGGCCAATACCCTGATTACCCCCTGACAAGAATCCCACGAATTTATTCGCGGAAGTGTCAAGCAGCTATCCGCGCTTGAAAGGCATGCACGGTCTCCAATGCGGTTTGATAATCGAAGGAATCGATCTGTCGCGCGAGCTGTTCCGTTTTTTGACCAAATGCTTGGAATAGCATCTGTTGGTTTGCCGAGAATAGTTTGCGCACCGTGGTATCGTTAGCGACAAGCAGGTTTTCCAGCCGATCCAGTAAACTCAACACATCGGATCGCGCGGGAGGAATGAATTCCGCTTGGCTGGGTGTCTCGGTCGGAAGATTGGCGACAGACCGACCCAGAGTATCCAGTGCTTGAGCGAGATCTTCCAGAAGGAGTTGCAAGGTCTGGGCATCATTCCGATTTTGGCGTAAAGCCGCTTCGAGATTGGTCGCGGCTTTTTGTAAATCGGTCAGGCCCAGGCTATCTGCTCCTCCTTTGAGACCATGCGCCAATTTGAGAACCTGAGCGGCATCTTCCTGTCGACGACCTTCCAGCAGATTCCTAATTTCCGTCAGGTCATCGCTGTGACGTTCAAAAAATTGATGAAGCATACGGATATAACGTTCAACATCTCCTCCCATAAGTTGAATCGCCTTGCGTAAGGCTGGCTCATCAAGATCACGTAATTGCATCGGTAAATTTTGAAGAAAGATTGACCCATCATCCGTGGGCGTGGCGACAGCAGATACTCCGGCGACGTGCGGTGGCAGCCAATGGAGAATTTTGGAAAAAAGGACATCTGGGTCTATCGGTTTGATAATGAAATCACTCATGCCGGCGACCAAGCAGCGTTCCCGATCCTCGACAAAGGCATTAGCCATCATCGCCAGGATGGGTAGGGTCTGAGTGCTCCCAAGCATTCGCAGCCAGCGCGTTGCTTCCGGGCCATCCATGATCGGCATATCCATATTCATCAGGATCACATCGAAGGATTCGCCGCTTTCCACGCGCCGTACCGCCTCGACGCCGTTTTCAGCCAGTTCTACCACAAGACCCACGCTGCGCAGTAACCCCATGGCGATTTCTTGGTTGATGGGATCATTCTCCACCAGCAATATTCGAGCGCCACGATAATCACGAGCCAAAATAGATTCTGCTTCCTCTTGCCACGCAATTTTTCGCTCCATGAAAACCGGAGTCATTCCTTTGACCAAGCGCGCGGTAAACCAAAACGTGCTGCCCTTTTTCAATTGACTTTCAGCCCCAATCTCGCCACCCATCAACCGAACCAACTGTCGAGCAACCGCAAGGCCAAGGCCAGTGCCACCGTAACGCCGAGTCATCGAACTATCGCCCTGCTCGAAAGCGTTAAAAATTTTAGACAGCATCTCGGGAGCAATGCCGATACCCGTATCTCGCACCTCGAAACGCAGCAGGATGCTGGTATCGTCTTCTTCTAGTTTCCACGCACCAAGAGTGACAGTACCCTGATGCGTGAATTTGATCGCGTTGCTGGTCAGATTGATCAAAACCTGAACGAGCCGCGCTGGATCGCCACGGAGGTTGATGGACGGATGCCCAGATTTAACCACTAATTCAAGGCCCTTACTTCGCGCCTGATCGGAAAGCATGGTGGCGACGTTATTCAAAATATCATCAAGGAAGAATTCTGTTTTTTCCAACATGAGTTTGCCGGCCTCGATCCGCGAAAGATCGAGAATATCGTTGAGTAATCCGAGCAAATGACGACCGGCATTGTTGATGTTGTTGAGCTGATCCGTTTGTTCTGGGGTAATCTTGCTCCGTTTCAAAAGTTGAGTCATGCCCAAGATAGCATTCATCGGCGTGCGAATTTCATGACTCATGTTAGCGAGGAAATCAGATTTCATCCGCGTTGCGGATTCCGCCATTTCCTTAGCACGCCGTAGCGATTCCACCGCCTCGCGCTCCCGAGTTACATCGGCGAATGTCCATACCGACCCACTGGACAAATCCCCAGCGATAATGATTCTGCCACTCATGTGACACCAAAAATATGATCCATCCTTGCGTCGCAACTTTTCCAATCGTTGGTGGATCTCGCCGCGTTTTAGGTCAGAGTATGCCTGACCAACCTCGATATAGCTCTTTTCGTCAGGATATAAGCAGCGTGTTGACTGGCCGATCAATTCATCATTGTCATAGCCAAATAATTCATTTAATTTGCAATTGCATTTCTGAAAGATACGATCTTTAATGAGGGTGATGCCAATCGTGGCCGAATCAAAAATTGCATACAATTCTTCATTGGCCTTGCGAATTACCTCCTCAGATTGCTTGCGTGCGGTAATGTCACGGAACACCATAACCGCGCCAATCAATTCTTCGGCCTTGTACATGGGGGTTGTTGTATATTCAACGGGAATTGGCGTACCGTCCTTGCGCCATAAAATGTCATCGTCGATTTTTCGCGGGATACCATCCTGGATTGTCTGAAATACTGGGCATTGCTCAATCGGATGATTGCCACCATTAAGATGCGCGTAATGCACCAGGTTATGCAGCGGCTGGGCAAATAATTCTTCAGTTGTATAACCCAACAAAGCAGTTACTGTAGGATTAACAAGGATTGTCAGATTTTCTTTAGATATACCGATGATGCCCTCACTAACTGACGATAAAATTAATCGACCACGTTCTTCCAAGGCGGCTATACGCGCAATTAAGTCACGCAAATTTTCCACCATGACATTTACCGCCACGGAAATTTTACGTATTTCGCCATGGCTTTTAATGTCCGCCCGCTGATTGAGGTTTCCGCACGCAACCATTTCGATTACCTTCCCCAGCTTGCGTAAGGGATCGGTTACCAACCATCTGACCACAACTGCGGTACCCAAGGTCAGTAATACCGCCGTGATTGCAATTGCGCCCATGATGGTGAACAGATCACGGCGAAAGCTGTCAATCAGGATGGTCTGTCGATATCCAACCTTGAGCGTCCCGATCACCTCCCTGGATTTATTAACAATTTTATGTTCATAACGCAATAATGCCGGATCGTTGATCTGTTCTGGGTGCAGCTTGGTAATGGGATGGTCATGCGTGTCATAAAACACCACGAAGGCAATATCCCGATCCTTGCTCATTTCCTCGGCGAAGGATTCTAGATCTGAAAATTCAAAGTTTTCGATATAATAGGCGCTAATTTTGGTCAAAAAGCCCGACATGCCCTCTACTTTGGAAACCAATAAGTCGCGGTGAATCGCTTGGCTTTTTATTGCCATCGTCATGCCCAATCCAGAAAGGATGAACACAATCAGCGCGAGCATGGGAAATAATATTCGGTTTCCGATGGAGCTATCGTAATTAACGTGCGGCACCATGTTGGTCACTACCAGGATTTTGATCGGAAACTTCAAATGCGGGGAAACTAAAGCATATTGTCACGAAAATATCCATCAGGGCAACGTGAAATCAAACGCGCTATTCATGCCCGCTCGTTTCAATAATAAAAAACTATGCTTGAAATCTTTTTCCGTGGTGCGAATGAAACCCTGAATTTCTAAACTAGCACGTACTTGCTTGGCAAGTTCAGATTGATCATTATGCACTCCCAATAAAATATTAGTAAGTTGATCCAGCGTCCATTTATCCATTTTGACCGAAACGAGTAGTGTATTATCTGGGTTCTCTCCGTGATCCTCACCGACTTTCTCCAGGGTCGAAAATTGAAAACGATCCTTGTCCCATACGCGATTCTTGATAATAGCTACGTCTGCCATGCCACGATTCAAGCTATCAAGCGCGGCACTGTGAGAAGCGGCTTTCATTACCGTCACACTGTCCCGATCCACGCGCCCCGGCAAGGAGTAATAAAAAATTTCTCCAGCAGAAGCAAGAGGAGTGAATATAAGACGCTTGTCACTAAAATAGTTGACACTGCCGGTAAATGGCGGCGCACCCTTTGCCGCTATTACCACCGCCCAGTACGTGCTCTGACCATCGCTGGAAACCGGACGAACCACGGGCCTAGTAAGACCTTTAGCAATCAGGATGGCGGCAATGGCAGAGCCGCTAAACATCGCATCGATTTCTCCGTTGGCGAACATTCGGGCGGCGTTTGGATAATTAGGTGCTGCGATCAATGAATTCCTGAATCCTTTATCATTGAGATAATCCATTAACGGTTTAAATTTTTGGGCATCCCCCCGACGCGATTGCATGATGCCGATTTTGCAATCGGCCACCGCCGGTAATCCATAAAAAATAACAATCAAGGCCATTAAAAGAAAAAAAGAAGATCGTAAAACCCGTAACATAATCGATGATCCGTTTTTGGTGGGAAAAAATAGCATTATCGGAAACCCACCAACCCCGAGGGGGACGCATTATTCAGTTTGTTTTATTTTGAATGTACGGATAATCTCCAATGCAGCTTGATAATCGAATGAATCGATCTGCCGTATGAGTTGTTCCGTTTGTTGACCAAATACCTGGAGAAGCAATTGACGGTTTGCAGAAAAAACTTTGCGCACAGTAGTATCATTCGCGATCAGCAAATTTTCTAGCCGATCCAGCAAATTCCGAACATCAGGGCTGGATGATCGAATGGTTTCCGACGATCTTATCGCCTCAATGGAAAAATTGACGACTGGCAATGATTGGCGTAAAGCATCTAGTGCCTGACCCAGTGTTTCCAGCAGAGGTTCCAGGATTGCGGCATCATTTCGATTTTGACGCAGGGCCGCTTCGAGTTGCGCTGCGGATTTTTGCAAATGGCTCAGACCCAGACTACCCGCCGCACCCTTGATACTATGCGCCAATCTAATTACTTGATTGATATTATCCTGTCCTGGTCGATGACTCTCCAATAAATTCTTGATTTGCGTCATATCATCGCCGTGACGTTCGATAAATTGGCGTACCATTCGCGCATGGCGTTCAACATCGCCTCCCAGAACCTGAATAGCTTTTTGCAATGCGGGGTCGTCAATAGTACTTAATTGTTGAAGATGGAGGTTTTTAATAGTGGCAATATTATCTACGGGCACGGCAACCGCTGGAGAAATCGATGCGGTACGTTGTGGTAGCCATTTAATCAATTTGGAAAAAAGAACATCGGGGTCAACCGGCTTGGCGATGAAATCACACATGCCGGCTGCCAAGCAGCGTTCTTGATCTTCGGCGAAAACATTGGCCGTCATCGCTAGAATTGGCAAGGCTCGACCTTTTTCTAGCAAACGAAGCCGTCGGGTTGCTTCGGGACCATCCATAATTGGCATTTCCATATCCATTAAGATCACGTCAAAGGATTCGCCGCTCTCCACGCGCTGCACCGCCTCCGCTCCATTTTCCGCTAGTTCCACAATAAATCCCGGATTTTTTAATAACCCGATAGCGATTTCCTGATTAGTGGGATCGTCTTCCACAAGTAATATCCGCGAACCACGATAATTACGAGTCAAAATAGCCTCAGGGTTATCCTGCCACGCAATTCGATTCGTTACTACGGCGGTCGTTCCCTTGACCAGTCGTGCGGTAAACCAAAAGGTGCTACCCTTGCCTAATTGACTTTCTGCATCGATATTACCGCCCATCAACCTGGCTATTTGTCGAGAAACTGCCAGACCCAGCCCAGTGCCACCATAACGCCGAGTTGTGGAAGTATCCGCCTGCTCGAAGGCACCAAAAATTCTCGGCAATATTTCAGGCGCGATACCAATACCAGTATCTTGGACTTCGAAACGCAGCAATATGCTAGTGTCGTTTTCGGCTAATTTGCGAGTAAGCAGAGTGACGCTACCGCGATGCGTGAACTTGATAGCATTGCTGGTCAGATTAATCAAAACTTGACTGATTCGCGTCGGATCGCCACGTAAATTCATCGGCAGCGGTTCGGCCTTCACCAGCAATTCAAGTCCCTTAACCCGAGCCTGTTCGGCAAGTATTGATGCTACGTTATTCAACAAGTCATCAACAAGAAATTCGGTTTTCTCCAGCACCAACTTGCCCGCTTCAATTTTGGAAAGATCGAGAATATCGTTGAGCAGTCCGAGCAAATGACGACCGGCGCTGTTGATGTTGTTCAGTTGATTTGCTTGTTCTGAGGTAACATTGCTTCGTTTCAATAGCTGGGTCATGCCCAGGATGGCATTCATCGGTGTGCGAATTTCATGGCTCATGTTGGCGAGGAAATCCGATTTCATCCGTGTCGCAGATTCGGAACGCATCCGCGCCTCGTGTTCCTTAGCATTAAACAAAGCCACTGCCACTAAGCGGCTAACCGCTTCAGCCAGAGGAAGATCATTAAAAGAAAAATGTAGTTTATATTGTGGATTGAATAATTGAAGAACACCGAACAGACAATCTTTAGCAATCAGCGGCACCGATAATATGGAACGAGTCCGAAAACCCGTTATTTGATCAAAGGCGGGGTTGAATCTGGGATCGGCGTAGGCATCATAAACCAACAAGGAGCGTCGATGTAAGGCTGTCCAGCCTCCAATTGTGGTTTCGTCTTTTGCCAATCGGGTGTTCTGTAAGCCACTCGTTTTGTAACCCTTGACAATATAAAAAACAAGATCTCCCCGTTCAGTATCGTTTAACAGAATCGAGGATGCCTCCGTTTTTAGCGCACGGGAAGTAATCTGGAGTGCTGCATCCAGCACGGTTGCAGTATCCAGATTACCCGCGATGAATTCGCTAACCTGGATGAGAACATCCACAAAATTAGATGACTCAGTGCCCGCCACCAGGGATGTAGGCATATTTTCCAAGCATTTTCTGTTCATTGACTAAAATTGCGGCATGGATACCCACGGCGATTAGCTGTGGGGTGATTGGCACTGGTTTAGAGATTACTACTCGTTTACTTATTTATGCCGAGTACCGTGCGCGCCACTCGCAGTAATACAACTGGCTCTACGGGTTTTTCCACGAAATGAGCCGGTTGCTCCTGAATAGGTCTGCCTTCCATATGGACGCGGACTTCGGTGAGCGTTGACAGCATGATGACGGGAATTGCCGAGGTTTGCGGGTCTTCATGCAATTCAAGAAAAGTATCATAGCCATCCTTGACCGGCATCATAACGTCCAGAACAATAAGATCCGGCTGTTCCTTTCGCGCCAGACGCAGCCCCTCCTCGCCATTTTTTCCTATTATTACCTGAGCCGGCAATTTTGATTCAAGAACGGATTTAGCGAAATTTCTACAATCCGCCTCATCATCCACGACTAAGACCTTCCACATCTTGCTCATCAGAGTCTCCGAGAAACCCCGCCCTTATAGGGCGGGAAGGAAAGGAAACGGTTTTGCAACCGTCCAGTAACAATGCCGGTCTTTCCCGACTGCCAGCCCTTACGCGGCCCAAGTCATGGGTTTGCGTACCCACTACTGGGTAGCGTTGGCTTCGAGCGTTTTTTCGGTTGAAGTTTGTTGTTCTTGAAGCCCATGTACGGTTTCCAGTGCTGCTTGATAATCAAAAGAATCAATTTGCCGCGTGAGCTGTTCGATTTTTTGACCAAACGCCTGGATAAGCGGTTGGCGATTTTCCAGGAGTATCTTGCGTACCGTGGTATCGTTGGCGGCAAGTAATTTTTTCAACCGAGCCAGTAAATCCTGGAGATCGCTTCTGGATGAAGGAATCATTTCCCGTGGTGCGTTCGTTGCGGTGGAAAGAGTAACGACGGCAGGCACTTGACGCAGGATATCTAATGCTTGACCAAGGGATTCCAGGATCGGTGCCAGAGAGATGATATCGCCCAAGCCCTGACGCCGCGATGCCTCAAGTCGAGCGGCGGCTTTTTGCACATCAGCTAACCCCAGGCTACCCGCCGCACCCTTGAGACTATGGGCCAATCTAATCACCTGAGCTTCGTCTTCCTTGCGACGGCCTTTCAATAGATTCTTGATTTCCACCAAGTCATCACCGTGACGTTCGATAAACTGATGAAGCATCCGGGTATAGCGCTCAACATCGCCGCCCATTACCTGAATAGCTTTTTGCACGGCAGGGTCATTGAGGATGCTCAATGATGGTTGCGAGTTTGAGTGTTGAATCGTTAAAGGATTCTCCACAGGCGTCGCGACCGGGAGAGCGGACACAGACGCACGCGCGGGCAGCCATTTCAGCAATTTGGAAAACAAGACATCAGGATCCACCGGCTTGGCGATGAAATCGCTCATGCCCGCCGCCAGGCAATGTTCCTGATCTTCGGCGAAGACATTCGCGGTCATCGACAGGATGGGCAGAGTTGGGCTATTTCTGAGCATCCGGATCCGCCGGGTTGCTTCTGGACCACCCATAATTGGCATTTCCATATCCATTAGAATCACGTCAAAGGATTCACCGTTTTCGATGCGATACACCGCATCAGCACCGTTTTCCGCTAATTCGACCACTAACCCCAAATTTTTTAATAAACCGATGGCGATTTCCTGATTGGTGGGATCATCCTCCACCAGCAAAATTCGGGCACCACGATAGTCACGCGCCAATATGGCTTCGGCATTCTCGTGCCGCGTAATTTGTTTGACGATACCGGAAGTTGTTCCCTTGATCAGTCGCGCTGTAAACCAAAACGTGCTTCCCTTACCCAACTGACTTTCAGCGCCAATATCACCACCCATCAAGCGCGCTAACTGTCGAGACACCGCCAGACCCAGTCCGGTGCCACCGTAACGCCGATTCGTCGAGGTTTCGGCCTGTTCAAAAGCGCCGAAAATTTTAGGCAACATTTCGGGGGCAATGCCGATGCCCGTGTCCTCCACCTCAAAACGTAGCAATAGGCTGGTACCGTCTTCTTCCAGTTGCCATGCACGCAGGGTAACGCTACCCCGATGCGTGAATTTGATCGCATTACTGGCCAGGTTAATTAAAATTTGACTCAGCCGGGTCGGATCACCACGGAGATTCATAGACGGAAACTCGGATTTCACCAGCAATTTAAGATCCTTGATCTGCGCCTGGTTGGAAAGCATCGATGCCACGTTATTCAAAATTCCATCAATCGGGAAGTCAGTTTTTTCCAACACCAACTTGCCCGCTTCGATTTTGGAAAGATCGAGAATATCATTGAGTAATCCAAGCAAATGACGACCGGCATTATTGATATTGTTCAGCTGATTCGCCTGTTCCAGGGTCACTTTGCTCCGTTTCAATAATTGCGTCATACCCAAGATAGCATTCATCGGCGTGCGAATTTCGTGACTCATGTTGGCGAGGAAATCCGATTTCATCCGTGTTGCGGATTCCGCCATTTCCTTAGCGCGCTGTAATGATTCCACCGCCTCGCGTTCACGGGTTACGTCCGCGAATGTCCAGACAAATCCCGCCGCAAGATCTTCCCTGGCAATTGCCCTACCGCTCATGTGGCACCAAAAATATGACCCATCCTTATGTCGCACCTGTTGTATGCGCTCGTTGGATTCGCCTTTTTTCAGGTCGGTGTAAGCCCGGCCAACCTCGATATAACTTTCCTCGTCAATATATATACACCGTGTTGACTGCCCAATCAATTCATCGGGATTATATCCGAACAGTTCGTTAAACCTGGGATTACATTTCTGGAAAACGCGATCCTTAATTAGGGTAATCCCTATGGTGGCTGATTCAAAAATAGCAAACAATTCTTCATTGGCCTTGCGAATCACCTCCTCAGCGTGTTTTCGCTCGGTGATGTTATGGAACACCATGACTGCGCCGATCAACTCATCGTCCTTGCGCATGGGCGTAGTCGTGTATTCAACGGGTATGGGCGTGCCATCCTTTCTCCAGAGAACGTCATCCTCGACTTTGCGGGGAATTCCATCTTGTGTTGTTTGAAATACCGGGCATTTTTCAATTAGATGTTCCCGGCCATCGATATGCGCATAATGCACCAAGTTATGTATCGGCTGGCCAAGTAATTCCTCGGACGCATAACCGAGCAGCGCGGTCGCTGTGGGATTGACAAAAATCGTCCGATTTTCGCTGGACATGCCGATGATTCCGTCGCTAACCGACGACAGAATCAACCGGCTGCGTTCTTCCAGAGTAGCCAGGATGTCCGCAGCCTGCTGACGCTCGGTGATGTCACGGGCGCTGGCGATCACGTATTCCACTGCGGAATCAACAACCAGGGCAGCTTTCACCTCGGCCGGAAACTGGCTGCCATCCTTGCGTGCGAATCGGCACTGGGTGGTAAGTTCGCCGCCTTGCCGCAGGGCGTCTACATGTCGCCGCCACTCTTGGAGGGAGGTCAGACTGGTGTCCATATCCCACATGTGCATCTGAAGCAATTCGTCTTGACTGCATCCGAGGGATGACCAACCCTGGGGAGTAGCATCGACAATCGATCCAGTTTCTGCATCCGCTACATAGATCGCATCCTGTCCCTGGTAAATGAGACGACGAAACCATGCCAGTTCACTGGCTTGTGCCTGGGTCTTTTTCAGCAGCCGTTGAGTCCGTTGGCTGTGTTCAATAATTTCCAGACTCATGGCGACCATTGGCGTTACAGCGTCGAGCAACGCCTGCTGGGTATCATCAAACGCCTGAAATGTTGCCAATTCAAGGACGGCGATTACCTCGTCCGCCATTATGACTGGATGAATCTGTACCGTTCTCGGATGCGATTCTCCCAGACCAGAACCAATGCGGAAATAATCTTCGGAAAGCGGCAGATGGATAATGATCGGTTTTTTATCTAGGATGCACTGTCCAACCAATCCGGCGTCAACGATTTGGTTATTGGAAGAAGAAGATCGCTGTTCGGCACCACCATAATTAGCGACTCTTTTCAGACTTTGCGAATCCTTGTCCACAATAAAAAATAGTCCCTGACCGGCACCTAACAACGGGGCAATATTCGACAGCAGTTTTTGACCCAGTTCAGAAGACGTTTGGGCGCGCTGACACTCGGTCGAAAGTATGGCGAGATTCGATTTAATCCAGCGTTGTGCTTCCAAGCTACGATAAACTCCCTGTAATATGGACACGCCTCGTGCAATTTGACCGATTGCATTATATTGATCTTGATGAGGAATTATTCCATTAAGTCGGTTTTCGGATAGAGCTACGATGCTGTCGCGCAAATCCAGCAAAGGCTTGGTGATTGAATAGCTAAGAATCTTGGCTGCCACTATCAGCACGAATAAAATGATTGCGGAAATGCCAAGTAATATAAATTTTTCATTGTGATAAATTTCCCTTGATTCCCTATCCAGCATAAGTGAATGTTCGGAAATGAGTATAATGATCTGATCCAGGGCGTTTCTCAGTAATGTGGCGGGATTGCCCGAGTAACTATCCATGGTAATTTCCCATACTTTGTCCTGATGGCCAGCACGGATCTGATCGATTACTGCGGCGCGGTAAAAAATGAGCTTGCGATACAAGATATCCACGTCCATTAAAAATTGTGAATCACCAATGAAAGAATTTTTCAGATTTTTTATCCCCTCGAAAAATACACTGTCCTGGATGGCTAATTGCTGAATGATTATTTCTCTGAGGGTTTCATTTGGCTCCTGATTGGCATCACGCAAAAGACGGCGAACGTAAATTACTATTAATTTCATTTCATGGACGGTATTGGCCGGGATGTATACATGTTGATGAAAATTATCAATCACCTTCAATAGTTTATTTAATTGAGAATATATTGAAAAATTAATGAATAAAATAAAAAAAATAGAGATTGTTGAAAAGGCGAGCATACGCTTAAAAACGGTGAGATTTCTAAAATAGAAAAGGATTGATTTCATTTTTCGGCCTGAATTGTAGCGATTTTTATTTAATTTTTACCACCTTCACAGAGAAGGCTTTTTGTATTCAAACTGTATTGACTACTTCAATACGAAACGGCGTAGATGTTCAACCAGCAATACTAATTTGCGTATTGGTGAGGGGGAACACTTTGAAAAATGCGGATCTCGACGCGACGCGAAGTACCGTTTGGCACCTGTTGCTTAATCAACTCACAGATTAGCATATCAAAATCACTTTTTTTGAGCAGCGTTATGGAATTTTTTACGATTATCGTCAACTCCAAAACTAAATTCATATATTTATATCGCACTTAGGGCATAGTGGAAGGCGACGTAGTGCCCGTTAGTTCAGCTACCTAACTATCCAGGTATGTACCATTATCTTGAATTACTTACAGCATAAATACTAACGTGTCTTTTCGTTGATTCAATTAGAATTTTTCAATATTGCTAACATGCTTGATGCAAACATGACTGTCGGTTAGACTATCTTGGTTTTTTTAGCAAAATCACATTTTTGAGAGGATACTATGGCTGAGTTGTTTTCCGCAGAGTGGATGAACCGTTTCGCTGAAGAATGGAATAAAGAAGGAAAATTGGCGGGAGAGTTGGCGAAGATTAGTTTCAACTCCATCATTGCTTATGGATTTGACGGTGAGGACAAGGCACGCGGCGTCATCAAGGTTGAAAATGGTCGCGTTGTCGCCAGCGGTACCTACAACGGCGAGCATTTGAACTGGGATCTGCGTGCAAGTCCCGAAAATTGGAAAAAATGGCTCAAGGATGGCATGGGAATGATGGGTCTTGGGATGGCTTACACCACGCGCAAGCTCAAATTCCAGGTAGGTGATTACATGGCGATGATCAAGGATCCAAGAATGGCAACCCCGTTCATCGAAAGTTTTACCGTAATGGGGCGAGTCTGATACAGACTACGCTTAAACTTAAATTTGTTTATCGCTCGGACTCTCGTAGTTTATCCTGCGAGAGTCCGTCGTTATGGTCGGTTGATTTCCTAAGCTCCGGCTTCCTGTGATATATCGACGGGTCCTAACCCATGTCAAAAAAGTTCGTTGTCTTGTTGTTGAGCGGTTTGGCGGGAGTGGCAACTGGCTCCCCTGAGCAAAGCTTTACCCCTTCGACTCAGAATTTTGCTCCTTCGTCTCCGAGTATCATCACTGTGGAATCACGTCCTGTGGGCATGGTTACGGGACTAGGAGGAACCGTTGTTCCATTGCGAGAGGTCACGCTTTCCGCGCAACTTCCTGGTCGAGTAGTATTTCTTAAGGGGGGAGAGGGGGATTGGTTCGAGGATAAGCAGGTTCTTGCTGTTTTAGACGACGAGGATCTCCTCGCCCAACGTCGAGCAGCTATCGCTGACGCAGCCAACGCTGAATTCGCAGTGCGTAATGCGCGTGTTCAATTTTCGCGTGAATTGTACTCAGGACGGAGTAATCGACCCAATACTGATATGGGCATGGGTATGCCCTCAATGTTTGACCAATTTTTTACCCGTCCATTGTCCAGCATGAGTGGGTTGAGCAATCCCTACCTAGAACGTCGCGCTGAGGTCTACGGAGCGGGGACTAACGTAGAACAGGCGCAAGCCGCATTTGCTGCAGCTCAGGCACGCATTGAAGGAATTAACGCCAAGCTCCGTGATACTCGCTCCATCGCGCCGTTCGCAGGGGTCATCGTGCAAAAATTCGCTGAAGTGGGTGATACCGTGCAGCCCGGTCAGCCAATTTTCAAGGTAGCAGATACCCGCAACCTGCAAATTCGGGTTGAAGTTCCAGCACGTCTTATGCCGGGATTACGCAAGGGGATGATGGTGCCCGCCAAACTAGATGTTGGCAATATGCGCATTGATGTCCGTGTTGCTCAAATCTATCCGATGGCGGATACCCAGCGACATACGGTGACGGTGAAGTTCGACCTACCTCCGGGAAGCCCGGCAGGACCGGGAATGTATGCTGAAATCCAGGTCCCTGACATGACTGCGTCTACCAATGTCCTTCCGGTGGTTCCACTTTCGTCGGTTGTTTGGCGTGGTAACCTGCCTGCGGTATTCATCGTGACCGCCGATAATAAAAGCGAACTGCGAATGGTGCGCGTGGGGGAACGTGTCGGTAACACCTACAGCATTCTTTCCGGCCTCAATATTGGCGAACGCATTCTCGCTACCCCGACCCCCGGAGTCGCGGCGGGCTGGGGAAACGGCGGTGCTGAGTAGTTTTTTTTGGCTAATAGGCCGCCACGCAGAGTGGTCAAAATCTTCATCAATGTCCCCGAGAAACCCCGCCCTTTAGGGCGGGGATGAAAGGGGACGGTTTTTTCCGTCCCTTTAGATAGCAAAATTTTTAAGTTGCCGGTCTTTCCCGGCTGTCAGCCCTTACGGGCCTAGTAACGCACACCTTACGGTGTGGCTCCCCTCGCCAATGTTGCAACGCAGCTTCAGTTCTTACGAACTTTGCAGCAGACCGTTTCGTAGTTACCCGAACTTTGTCTGCATCCGCCGCTTTCAGTGCTTGGAGTTGAGGAAGCGCCCCAAGGTGAGTCTTTTTACTTCGTTGCAACGTAGCCCGATTGCTCGGACTTAGGCTGGTCAATCTCGGGCTTGTCGATTGGCTCTACAAGCCCCGTCCTTTAGGGCGGGGTGATTGACAAGGAACGCTTCCTCCCCTCGAACCTTCGACCTTCGGGATCGAGGGGTTTCCACGCTGAGGATCTATGAAATTTACCGTTCCTGAATTTCGTGCTTGGAAAAATAAAAAAGTTACCTTGCTTGGCATGTCAGGAGTAGGTAAGACACGTCTTTCCGCTACCTTGCGTCGTCATGACTGGTTTCATTACTCAGGAGATTATCGAATTGGTTCTCGTTATTTAGACGAGGACATCCTGGATCTCGTTAAGCAGCAAGCCATGCAGGTTCCTTTTCTGCGCGACTTGCTCCGTAAAGACTGGATTTCCATTCGCAACAACATTCAAGTCGATGACCTGGGACCGGTCCTATCCTTCGTGGGTAAGCTCGGCAATCCAGAGCGTGGCGGATTGGGTCTCACTGAATTCACGCGCCGCCAAGCAATGTATCGTAATGCCGAAATCGCGGCCATGCGCGATGTCCCGACCTTCGTGCGCAAGGCTCAGGAGGTCTATGGCTATCAGCATTTTGTTAATGACGTGGGTGGATCGCTATGCGAGCTGGAAGAACCCGAGATTATTGAATTGCTGGCGCGACATACCCTGATTCTTTATATTAAAGTGACCACCAGCGACGATGAACAGACCCTCATCCGCCGCGCTCAATCCGATCCCAAGCCACTCTATTATCGTCCAGCGTTTCTCAATGAAAATCTGCCGCTATATTTTTTGGAACAAGGATTGGAATATGTAGCGGAAATCGATCCTGATGAATTTACTCGCTGGATTTTTCCGCGGCTGTTCCGTTCCCGCCTGCCGCGCTATGAGACCATCGCAGAACTCGGTTATACCGTAACTTCTCATGAAGTAGGCGCGATTCGTACCGAAACTGATTTCCTGGCACTCGTGGAAAACGCAATAGCCCGCTAAACCAAAAATGGCATGGGAATATTACACTATTGCGACGTATTGCATCGTAGACTGCGTTGACTTCTTTTTTGCACCGTGTCAGTTGTTGCTGATAGCGTGGTAGTCTCCGTAGTTTGTTATTCAGATGACGCGGATTATCTGATTTATTCCCATTCGAATCCGTCAAAATTCCTTAATTCCCAAATTAATTCCAATTCCGTGCTCAGTTGCCGGCAGCTTGGTAATTTCTTCCACACGCCTATTCAAAGACACGAAATAGCGCCTGCTGAATCACAGCCAATTGTGATCATTTTGGGAATATCGCCTGAAATCGGCGAATAACGCATTTAATGACACCCAATTCTGGCAACCGGAGCACTTTCTCCCGCACGAAAGTGAGTGTAATGCGGAAAAATTAATGCGCACCGCGCATGTACCAACAGGCGGTGTTCGCAAAAAAATTAATCGCTCAAAATGCAACTGCTGCGTCATGCCATCCGCACTAGGACCACGCAACGCCGCAATAGAATCAATTTATTACAAATTTTTTAGAGATTTGTGTATAAACATCGCACTATGGAGCATCAAAAATAAAATAAATGTACTAGGTAAAATACCATGATCTCACAATTCGTCGCCTGGGCGACACGGATCAGCGCTACATGGCCTGGCTCGCGGACTGAAGCGTCCAACGAAGCAATCGAAGCAATGACTGGGTTAGGCGCGCGAGTGGCGGCCCTAGAGTTGGATCTGCGTGACCGGGATAAAGAAATCCGCCAGCTGCGCCAGGAATACGAACTACAACGGGAACAGACGTTGCGGCAACGGAACGAGGCTGCCGCTGTGGGGTTTGAATCCCTAGCGCGACAATTAGCACCCACGCTTTCTCAGTTAGCCACGATGCAGGCTTTAGCCGACATGGATCGTGCTGTGCAGGTCGAGGATATCCTCAAATTATTTGAAAAAGTCGAACAGGTTTTGACCCGAGCCGGGCTGACACGCATCGGCACGGTTAGCGCCATGACAACCTTCGATCCCCGAGCGCATCAACGGATGAGCGGCGTGGATCTTGATGACGGCGATCCAGTAATCATCCGCTTCGTTGGTTATCGATTGGGTGAAATCGTCTTGCTGAAGGCAATGGTCATGAACCCCACTGCTCAAACAAGGGTCTTGTAAAGTCCAGCGTACGGATATTTCAAATCAATACAGGAGTTACGCAGTTGAATTTGTAACTCTATACAGGATTGAGTTTTTTTCTGTCA
>CAUYTW010000353.1 GCA_963575715.1 Gammaproteobacteria bacterium
TAGTCCGATACTTTGGACTTAGGCTGGTCAAGTTCGAACTTGTGAATTTGATTTCACAAGCCCCCGCCTTTAGGCGTGGGGTTCTTGACAAGAGCCTACATTGTTGACCATTAGTGACAACGAAACTTTATTCTCATTGACTCGACAGCTAACTACGGCTTAGATTGCCCTCAAGAATTTTAAGTCCACCACCATTTTACCGATCCCATGGCTGACTACAAACATACCCTGAATCTTCCCAGCACCGATTTCCCCATGAAAGCCAACCTTGCCGAGCGTGAGCCGCGAAGGCTACGTCACTGGGAGACGCTCGATCTCTACCAGCAAATGCGCGCTGTGGGAGAAGGGCGACCCAAGTTCATCCTCCATGATGGCCCCCCTTACGCCAACGGCAATATTCACCTTGGCCACGCGGTGAATAAAGTTTTGAAGGACATCATTGTCAAGGCCAAAACCTTGGCCGGTTACGATGCTCCCTACGTTCCAGGCTGGGATTGCCATGGCCTGCCCATTGAGCTGCAAGTCGAGAAAGAGGTTGGCAAGCCGGGTGGCAAAGTCACGCCACGTCAGTTCCGGGATGCCTGTCGGCGTTATGCAACGAGGCAGATCGCCGCTCAATCCAGAGATTTTCAGCGTCTTGGGGTGCTGGGGGATTGGAAAAATCCCTATTTGACCATGGATTTTTGGATCGAAGCCGACATCCTGCGCGCACTGGGCCGAATTATCGCTGCCGGTCATGTCCATGCAGGTTTTAAGCCGGTTCATTGGTGCGCCGAGTGTCGTTCAGCCCTGGCGGACGCCGAAGTGGAATATCTAGATCGGACTTCGCCCGCCATTGATGTACGGTTTCCGGTGGCCAACACCAACGACTTCCTTGCCCGTGTTCAGCAGAAAAATGAGGATCTGGGCCAAGATCCGCTCAATGTGGTGATTTGGACCACTACTCCTTGGACACTGCCCGCCAATCAGGCGGTGGCACTTCATCCTGATCTCGATTATGTCGTAGTCCGCGTCGCCAGCCATGCTACGGGCACGGAACGGATTGTCATCGCCGAGGAATTGCTCGATGCGGTCATGGCGCGTTATGGTCAAACCCATTACACGGTATTGACGCGGGCAAAAGGCGTGGCCCTGGAAGGCATGCGGCTACGTCATCCTTTTTATGCTCGCGAAGTTCCCGTCATCCTTGGCGAGCACGTCACCGTCGATGCTGGTACTGGCGCGGTTCATACCGCTCCTGGGCATGGCCAGGAAGATTACGTAGTGGGACTGCGTTATGGCCTGCCAGTAGTTAATCCGGTTGGGGGTCATGGGCGCTTCCTGCCCGACACCGAACTCTTCGCCGGGGAGCAGGTTTTCGAGGCGAACACTCACGTCCTGGAAGTGCTCCGCGAGCGCGGAATGCTGCTCCACAACGAAACCATCCGTCATGCCTATCCTCACTGTTGGCGGCATAAAACTCCTATTCTATTCCGCGCCACTCCTCAGTGGTTTATTGGAATGGAACAGCAAGGCTTGCGTCGTCAGGCGTTGTCGGCTATCCAGAGGGTGCGTTGGCATCCTGACTGGGGCGAGGCACGGATTGTTGGCATGGTGGCAAACCGTCCTGATTGGTGCATCTCACGCCAGCGCACCTGGGGCGTGCCGCTTGCCTTGTTTGTCCATAAAATCACTGGTATGCCGCACCCGCGTACCCAGGAACTCATTGATGCGGTTGCCCAACGTATCGAAAAAGAAGGTGTAGATGCCTGGTTTGAACTGGACCCCACCGAATTATTGGGCACAGAGGCTGACGACTACCAAAAACTCCACGATACTCTGGACGTGTGGTTTGATTCTGGGGTGACGCACGTCGCAGTCCTTGAACGCCGCACGGGACTCTCAGTGCCCGCCGATCTTTACCTCGAAGGTTCCGATCAACACCGAGGCTGGTTTCAATCGAGCTTACTCACCGGGGTGGCGATGCGTGGAGAGGCACCCTATCGCGGGGTGCTCACGCATGGTTTCACTGTTGATGAACAGGGCCGCAAGATGGCCAAGTCCCTTGGTAACGTCATCGATCCTCAGCAAGTCATCGGAGAGCTTGGGGCCGATGTTCTGCGGCTATGGGTGGCGGCCACTGACTATCGCGGCGAGATGGCGATTTCCAAAGAAGTCCTCAAGCGCATGGCTGATTCCTATCGGCGCATGCGTAACACTGCGCGTTTTCTACTCGCTAATCTCAATGACTTTGATCCACGCCGCGATTTGTTGCCGGTCACAGAAATGTTGTCGCTGGATCGCTGGATTCTAGACCGCGCCTCGCAACTCCAGGAAGAATTACACGCAGCTTATGAATCCTATCAATTCCATTTGATTTATCAAAAAATTCACAATTTTTGTGCTGTGGATCTCAGTGCATTATACCTAGACATCATCAAAGATCGTCAGTACACCACGAAAACGGCTAGTCGCCCGCGTCGCTCTGCGCAAAGCGCGGTTTATCATGTCGTCGAGGCCCTGGTACGGTGGCTCGCGCCGATTCTTTCCTTTACTGCCGATGAAATCTGGGGTTACCTTCCAGGCGAACATCCAGAATCAGTGTTTCTCACGACTTGGTATTCATTACCCGCGTCCTGGAACGAAAACGTGCAAACAGGATTGAACCGCGCCGACTGGGAAAGAGTTTTCGCCTTGCGCGAATTCGTAGCTAAGGCACTGGAAAGACTCCGTGCGTCGGGGGCCATTGGTTCGTCACTGGATGCCGAGGTGACTGTATGGTGCGAGGGTGAATCTTGGGACATCCTGCAACGCTTGGGTGATGAACTCCATTTTGTTTTTATCACCTCGGCGGCGACGATTGCACCGGCAACGGAGCATCCCTCAGACGCGACGGAAACAGGCGCGGGGCTGTGGCTAACCGTGACGCCCTCATCACATCCTAAATGTGGACGTTGCTGGCACCACCGCGTCGATGTCGGATTACATGCCGACCATCCCGAGTTGTGCGGACGTTGCGTGAGCAATATCGAAGGTACCGGCGAGGAGCGTTTTCATGCGTGAAGATAAAGGATCTTCTCTACGTTGGCTGTGGGTATCCAGCGTTGTGGTATTACTTGATCAACTCACTAAGATAATGATGGAATCAAGTCTGCGCCTTTACCAAAAAATAGAATTGCTTCCTGTTTTTAACCTCACCCTCGTCTACAACAAAGGAGCTGCCTTTAGTTTCCTGGCCGATGCCGCTGGTTGGCAACGATGGTTTTTTAGTGGTTTGGCGGCGGTGGTTAGCGGTGCGCTGGTCTTTTGGCTGAATAATTATTCCCGCCCTGGTTCAATATGGGAGGTGTTCGGCGTTTCCTTGATTATTGGCGGTGCCTGGGGAAATTTATTGGATCGCGTTCGACTTGGTCATGTTGTCGATTTCATTCAGTTCCATTGGTACGATTGGTATTTTCCCGCTTTTAATATCGCCGATTCCGCAATTACTCTCGGTGCGGGATTAATGATTCTGGATGTTTTTTTGCAGATAAGGAGTTACGCAGTTGAAAAATAGTAAGTCATTCTGCGCGAAGCGGAGTCGCAGAATCCATCTACATACTACATATAGATTCTGCGACTTCGGTCGCTAACGCGACCTCCGCGCAGAATGACAGAAAAAACTCAATCCTGCATAGAGTTACAAATTCAACTGCGTAACTCCTAGCATTTGTTAACAACAATGTATCGGAATAAACACTGCTTCAGATGATCGATGCAGCCATGTACAAAACTCTAAGGCTTCCCCCAAGGCAATCTGAAGTAGATTGTCTCGGCGGGAAGCCTCAGAGTCTTACCTATCCATCAACAACGATGGATGGATCTAAATAGTTACAACGAACTACATCATATCCATCCCGCCCATTCCACCCATTCCTCCACCCGCACCGGGGCCGCCATGACCGCCTTTTTCTTCCTGGGGCAGCTCGCTGACCATTGCTTCAGTAGTAATCATCAGTCCTGCAATGGACGCAGCGTTCTGAAGCGCGGTCCGCGCGACCTTTGTGGGATCCAGGATTCCCATCTCGATCATGTCACCGTATTCATTGGTTGAAGCGTTGTAGCCAAAATTCCCGCTATTTTCCAATACTTTGGAAAGCACCACGGAGCCTTCCTCACCGGCGTTGAGTACAATCTGACGTAAGGGTTCTTCCAAGGCGCGACGCAGGATGCTGATGCCCACATCTTGATCGTGGTTGCTGCCCTTGAGGCCCTTTAGGGCGTTCAGGGTCCGCACCAAGGCGACGCCACCGCCAGGTACTACACCCTCTTCCACAGCGGCGCGGGTAGCATGTAGTGCATCCTCGACACGAGCCTTGCGTTCTTTCATCTCCACTTCGGTCGCAGCACCCACTTTAATGACGGCCACGCCACCGGCCAGTTTGGCCATGCGTTCCTGAAGCTTTTCTTTGTCGTAGTCGGAGCTGGTTTCTTCGATCTGCGCACGGAGCTGATCGACCCGACCCTTAATGTCGGCTGGGTCGCCTGCACCATCAATAATCGTAGTGTTGTCCTTGGTAACCGTTACGCGCTTGGCGGAGCCTAAATCGCGGATAGTGGTCTTTTCCAGGCTTAGACCAACCTCATCGGATATTACTTGACCGCTGGTGATAACGGCGATGTCTTGCAGCATCGCCTTACGACGGTCACCAAAACCCGGAGCCTTAACGGCGCAAACCTTGAGTACGCCGCGAATCGTATTGACCACTAAGGTGGCCAGAGCCTCGCCCTCAACGTCTTCGGCAATGACCAGCAACGGACGGCCCGCCTTGGCGACCGCTTCAAGTACCGGCAACATTTCGCGGATATTGGAAATCTTCTTGTCATGAAGCAGAATAAAAGGATTTTCCAGCTCCGTGGTCATGTTTTCTTGCTTATTGACAAAATAAGGAGACAGGTAACCACGATCGAACTGCATCCCCTCGACCACGTCGAGTTCGTTATTTAAGGATTTGCCTTCCTCGACAGTGATCACGCCGTCCTTGCCAACTTTAGCCATGGCGTCGGCGATAATCCGTCCAATGGCATCATCAGAATTCGCTGAAATCGTGCCGACTTGAGTGATTGAACGATCATCCTCGCAGGGCTTGGAAAGTTTTTTGAGTTCAGCGATAACGACTTCAACCGCCTTGTCAACACCACGCTTGAGATCCATTGGATTCATGCCGGCGGCGACCGCCTTCATGCCTTCCTTGATAATGGACTGAGCAAGTACCGTCGCAGTAGTGGTGCCGTCGCCCGCCACGTCGGAAGTCTTGGAGGCAACCTCTTTGACCATTTGGGCACCCATGTTCTCGAATTTATCCTTGAGTTCGATCTCCTTGGCAACCGAAACGCCATCCTTAGTGATGGTGGGAGCGCCGAAACTCTTGTCCAGTACCACGTTACGACCCTTGGGGCCGAGGGTGACCTTGACCGCGTTGGCCAGGACATTGACACCGGACAACATGCGATGGCGAGCATCCTCGCCAAAACGAACATCTTTAGCAGCCATGAAAAAAACCTCTTAAATTCTAAGATTGAGAAATAAACGCACGAGTTTTGGTTTAGCCTTCGAGGATGGCCATGATGTCTTCTTCACGCATTACAAGCAGTTCTTGGCCATCAACCTTAACCTCGGTGCCGGAATATTTACCGAACAACACACGGTCGCCGGTTTTAACATCCATCGGACGTACTTCTCCATTTTCAAGAATTTTGCCACGCCCTACCGCCATCACTTCACCACGAATAGGCTTTTCAGTAGCGGTATCAGGGATAACAATGCCGCCAGCCGAGCGGCGTTCTTCTTCAACGCGACGGACGATTACACGATCATGCAACGGACGGATATTCACTGAGTTCTCCTGACAGATTTTAGACTGGATAAGAATTATGGAACGAGCTACCCAAGGCACTCTTCCGCTCCACGCGGGGGATGCTGTTAGCACTCGCCCCTGACGAGTGCTAATAATAGTGACGCTATCATCAAAGTCAAGTAGCATCGCGGCAAATTTTTGTCCGAATCCCAAAATTGCACTCAAGATAGGAGTTACGCAGTTGAAAAAATATGCTTAACATTTTCAATCGGTTGCAAAAAATAATCCTTTAGTGACTTTCTAGCGGAATCAAACGGTTAAAGTTCAACTGCGTAACTCCTATCAAGATTAATATTGGACTTATGGATAATAAATCACCCCCGGCTAAAGCCGGGGGCTTTAATGGAATAAAGCCTGGTTTACCAGCCAGGGTCCGGGAAATCGGACTACGTTGCAACGAAGTAAAAGACTCACCCTGGGGCGCTTCCTCAACTCCAGGCGCTGAAAGTGGCAGGAGCAGACAAGCTCGGGGGTAGTACGAAACGGTCTGCCGCAAGGTTCGCAAGAACTGAATCTGCGTTGCAACATTGGCGAGGGGAGCCGGGTCGCAAGACTCGTGTCACCAGGCCCGTAAGGGCTGACAGCCGGGAAAGACCGGCTTTTTTGACTGACGGTTTTTCCCGCTAAAACCGTTTCCTTTCATACCTGCCCGGCTAAAGCTCATACCTGCCCGGCTAAAGCCGGTGGTATCTCGGAGACAATGATGAACGCAGATGATGAAAGGTGGATGGCACAGGCGTTAGAATTAGCTCGTCGAGCGGGTGCCCAGGGCGAGGTTCCAGTAGGTGCGGTGGTGGTACGGGCTGGCGTGGTTCTAGGAGAAGGTTGGAATTGTTCCATTGCTCGCTACGATCCCACTGCTCATGCCGAAATTCAGGCACTGCGCGCGGCGGCTCTAGTTGTGGCTAATTACCGGCTCATCGGCGTTACGCTTTATTCCACGTTAGAACCTTGCGTAATGTGCGCCGGAGCAATGATTCATGCTCGCATCTCACGCCTGGTTTTTGCCGCCGACGATCCACGGAGCGGGGCCGCCATTAGTCAATTCAACCTTCTCCAATCCACCACTCTTAATCATCGTGTGACCTGGGAGGCTGGGGTACTACGGCAAGAATCTGCCGAATTACTTCAAGACTTTTTCCGTAACCGGCGCACAAGACATTTCCGTTGAAGGCGTTTCTGACGACTCGAATCGTAAGCGACTGCGACGATGTAAGCCATTGCGAAACGTAGTCAAGAAGGGTGGTCGTCGGCTAATTTTGGTGATTGTCCACCCCGTCGGAGGGCACTTATGAATGTAGGTAGGGTATGCGGTTCTATAAAGGAAGATCCGGAAGAACAGGTAAAACCCGCCGGGTGTGTGTCGACGATAAAGTCGCTACGAGCGGTAGGCCCGAACGTTATGCGCGTGAAGGACGATAACTCCCAAGCGCCGATTGCGATAGCGCAAGCCGGAATGCTAGCGTCCAATCAATCGTGAATCAAACCAGCTAGCTATGCACAGGAAGTCATCTTGGATGATAACCGACTATGCATTCGGAGCGGACTCTAAAATATTAACTCCCCATATACTTCTTGACGAATTTAAATAAACGAGACAAGCCATGCGCCTCTTCCGAAAAGGAATCGTATTTCTACCGCTTAGATGGTTGGTGACCACTCTCCTATTAGCGAGCTGGATTTGGATAACGGATACGAATGCCGCAACGAAGCATACCGCGAGCACAAAAAATTCCACGACTGTCCACAAGATCGTCAAGACCACTCCGAAAGTTGTTAAGACTAACAAAAACATTAAGATTAACAAGGTTGTTAAAACCGAGTCTATCAAGACTGTGAACAAGGTTGTCGCCAAGAAAAAAGTTCAAACCTCGAAAGTGACTCCGCCGATTAACAAAGCCAAGATGATGATAGCCAAGGAGAAAAAAAGCCACGCGACCCATGCAACTCGTCATGTTTCCCACCGCCATATCGCACATGCTCGGATTAGTCAACCACCTGAACCTGAGTTACCGACTTCCGCTCCGGTGACTGCCAGTCATGCTCCATTACGGGTTAACGCCGCCAAGGCCATTGTTATTCATGAGGGTACGGGCGAAACCCTGTTCGCTAAAAATATCGATCATGTCTCCCCGATTGCTTCTGTAACCAAACTTATGACCGCGATGGTGGTTCTCGACCGCAACTTGCTGATGGATGAAGAGATTACCATTATTGATAACGATGTCGATCGGGTTAAGCATTCCAGTTCTCGACTTCAGGTGGGCACGGTCCTTACCCGGCGTGAAGCCTTGCAACTTGCGCTCATGTCGTCTGAAAACCGCGCCGCTGCCGCCTTGGCGCGTACTTATCCAGGGGGCGTTTCTGCCTTTGTCACGGCCATGAACCGTAAGGCCAGTGATTTAGGAATGAATAGTAGTTATTTCGCTGATTCAACTGGTCTGAATTCTTCCAATGTTTCCACCGCCGATGATCTGGCGCGGATGGCGCGCGCCGCCCGTCGCTACGAGGTCATTCATGACATGACGACTACTTCTTCTTATGAACTCGGAGTTGGCACCAAAAAACGTCCTACCTTGTTCATTAATACCAATCGTCTGGTAAGGGGCGGTAATTGGGATATTGGATTGAGCAAAACTGGTTATATCAATGAAGCAGGTCATTGCCTGGTCATGGAAGCGCGCATTAACGAAGTACCAACCATCATGGTATTTTTAGGAAATTTTGGAAAATATAGTTGTCAGGCGGACGCCGTGCGTGTTCGACAATGGTTTCTTCAGCGTCAATCTTCTGAATAATCGCATCTCCCGACAGGGTGGGGGGTGAAATTATTGAATAAGGTCTTTCTTTCACTTCAACGTCAAAAAACAGGAGGACGGCGTTTTCCTCCCCACGGCTAAAACCGGGGGAGTTTCGGCGCCGAATTTGGATGAGCAATTTAGCTTTGACCGTGGAACACAACCCAACACCAGCCAAGCTGGAAGTATTGGGAGTCAACAACTGGCCAATTTGGACAAAAGAAGTTTCATATTTTCACTGGACTTATGATACCAATGAAACCTGTTATATTCTCGCCGGAGAAGTCATTATTACTCCAGATAGCGGTGAGCCGGTACGATTGGTGATTGGAGATTTAGTTCATTTTTCCGCCAACTTTTCTTGTACTTGGGACATTCGTTCTCCCATCAAGAAGCATTATCGGTTCTCGAACGAATAAATATTCATTTAGTAAAATTCAGATCTATTTAGTTCATAGTTAACTATTTTTCTTTTTGAACATTCCCTAAACTTGCTAATTTTTTCATGTTGTTAAAACCCCTTTCGGAGGTCCTTTGAATCCAGGTCTACGTGTTGGCGTCTTTGTTGATGCTGAAAATATAAAAATGAATGGTGGCTATTATATGCGCTATGACATTCTGCGTCGTTTTGCGGCGCGGGATAATGGGTTATTGTTACGCCTTAATACTTATCTCGCTTTTGATCGTGAGCGGGCACAAATTGATCCCGAGTATGCCCGCAAAACTCGCGCTTACCAACAAACTGTGCGTGATTATGGCTGGAAGATTGTGGTCAAGGAAGTCCGTCGCTACAAGGATGATGAAGGAAACATTACCACTAAGGTCAACGCTGACCTGGATTTAGCAGTAGATGCCATGCTTCAGGGGGATCATTTAGATCAAGTGTTGCTGGTTACCGGAGATGGCGATTTTCTTCAAGTGGTTGGTGCCCTTCAGGACAAGGGCACACGCGTGGAACTCCTTGCATTTCAAAATATTTCCCGGGAGCTAACTCGACAGGTGGACGCTTTTTACAACGGTTATTTGATTCCAGATCTACTACCTTTCTCTTATGAACCAAAAAATGAATGGGGAATGTCAGGTTCCTGCGTGCGTGGGGTGCCTACCAAATGGTTTCCTGATAAAGGATATGGATTTCTACGCTTCATTCGGAGCATTAGCCCCCATCTTTGGGTAACTGATCAACGCGACCCAGATTCTCCTTATCGTAGTGTTTTCTGCCATGTCAATGAAATTGCCGAGGGACTCACTCAGGATGACATGCAAAATCGTGAAACTATCGTAGAATTTTACTTAAAAGAAAGTGAGCAAAAGGAAGGTGGACAAACTGCGACTAATGTACGGCCAGTATATCTGCCATACTGATTAATCATTAGGCCGAATTACGCGCCTTACGCCCCGCTGGGCGCGAATCGGCTGTCATGCTGGAATGCAGGTCTTTTATGGCAATTTTCTCCACTAAATCTTCGAAAACGTAAATTATCACAAGACTAAATTTGGATGGTTCTAAATTGAATAAAAACTGATTTACCATCCCAAGTCCGAGAAAACAAACTACGTTTCGACGAAGTACAAGACTCACCCGGGGGCGCTCTTTATTCTGGCTAAAGCCAGGCTTTTCACGCTGAATTTTGATGAATTTTACGGAGGCCTGTTATGGGTACCGGGAATAAAATATCGACAGACGAACAAATTTCAACCAATGGATTATCGCCGACGTTGCGGCGTGTTTTGCTTGATACGGCGGGTGCTTCCATTGATTTCAGCTTGAAGCATGGTCGGCAATGGGAGGTGACGTTGCGCGACTATCCTCCGCTTTTGCAAGAATTACGCGCCACTTTTGTGACCCTACAAATCGCAGGTCGCCTACGAGGCTGCATCGGTAGCCTGGAACCGCATCGTGCATTGGTGGCCGACGTAGCTTATAACGCCTATGCCGCCGCTTTCTTAGACCATCGATTTCCGCCACTGACCATAGTAGAACGTGGCGCACTTGACATTCATATATCCCTTCTCAGCCTTCCAGTCCTCATGATTTTTAATTCCGAAGCCGATCTGTTGCGGCAAATTCGGCCTGGCGTGGATGGATTAATCTTGGAAGATCGCGGTCGGCGGGGAACTTTTCTGCCCTCAGTCTGGGAAACATTGACTAATCCCTGCGACTTTGTGACTCATCTTAAACTCAAGGCGGGTCTTCCCTCCAACCACTGGTCGCCGACAGTGAGAGTTTCACGCTACACCACGGAATCTTTTTACTAAAAATGGGTTGGTTATTGTGAGTTAAGACTCCCACATTAAAAAATTTTTAGGAGTTACGCAAAAGCTACTTTGTAAAGAGTCATTTTTTGCAACAGATTAAAAAAGTTTAATTTATATTTTTCAACTGCGTAACTCCTAGATTTATAAAAGATATAAACATGATAAAAAATGCTAGCCTGGACTATGTAATTGTCGGTGGTGGAATCTCAGGGTTGGCCAGCGCATGGTTTTTACAACGACGTGGTTATTCAATCCGCATTCTGGAAGCGGCTTCTGAGGTGGGTGGGACGTTGCGTAGTGAGGTACGTGACGGTTTTCTTGTAGAGCAAGGCCCTAATTCCACGCTGGAAAATACCGACGCCCTGCGCGAGTTAATTGAAGGCGTTGGCCTGAGCAAAGCGTTGCAGGTCGCCAGCCCCGCTGGAAAACGACGCTATATCCTCAAGAATAATCGTCTTGAGCCTCTGCCACTCGGTCCTGGTGCTTTCTTGGGTACTCCCTTGTTTTCAGTTCGAGGTAAGCTCCGCTTGCTCGCCGAGCCGTTTATCGGACGTTCCGCCAACGAGGAATCAGTGGCAGCCTTTGTCAGGCGTCGCCTGGGACATGAATTTCTCGATTGGGCAATCGATCCATTTATTTCTGGTGTCTACGCAGGAGACCCCGAGCGCCTTTCAGTACGCGCCGCCACCGCCAAGGTTTACGCGCTAGAGGCTCAATATCGTTCGTTGATCCTGGGAATGATCGGCAAGGCGCTGCGCGGACAACGGACGGGTCCCGCGCCATCTGGACGCATGATTGCCTTTGCAGGAGGAATGCAAACCTTAGCGCGAGGCGTCGCAACGGCGCTCGGGAGGGACGTGGTGCGTACCCAGGCGCGGGTGATCGCTCTGGAACCTGACGATACTGGCTGGCGTCTCCGCCTTGCACCCGACGGCGAGGCGCTGACGGCGCGTGCGGTGGTGCTTTGTGTGCCTGCCGATCGCGTAGCCGAATTGCTGGCACCATTTATACCGGAGGCCGCGACCGCCTTGCGGGCCATTTTATATCCGGCGGTGGCGTCGGTGGCGTTGGGGTTCCGCCGCGAGCAGGTACGTCATCCCTTGGATGGTTTCGGATTTTTAATTCCGCGCCGTTGTGCCGTCGAGACCCTGGGGACGCTATTTTCATCGTCGCTATTCCCGGACCGTGCTCCGGCAGGACATATTCTGCTCACTTCATTCCTTGGTGGCGCACGCCATTTAGGCGTGACGACATGCGATAAAGAAGAACTTATCGGGCGGGTGTTACGCGACATCGCGCCAATCCTCGGGATTGAAGGCCCACCGATGTTCCGCTCGGTGACTTTGTGGCCGCAGGCTATTCCTCAATACGAAATCGGACATCTCGCACGAATCGCGGCAGTGGATCGTGCTCTGGCGGGATTACCGGGACTTCATACTCGCGCAAATTGGCGGGAAGGGATCTCAGTAGCCGATTGCGTGCGCAACGCGCGAGATTTCGCTGTTTCAGTAATTACGCAATAGCTTAAATCATTAGGGTTGCTTGTCATTCATGGATCACCATGGATTACGTCAGGAACCCCACGGCTAAAGGCGGGGGCTTGAGAAGTAAAATTCACAAGTTCGAACTTGACCAGCCTAAGTCCAAAGTATCGGACTA
>CAUYTW010000354.1 GCA_963575715.1 Gammaproteobacteria bacterium
ATTCATCCCCGCAACGCTACGCGATTGCGGGGTTTTCTCGCCAAAGATTTATAAACGCCTTAATTTGGTATACACACCGTGTATCTCTCTGGAGAGGAACTCAAAAAAAAGGCGACCCATGGGTCGCCCTTGTCCGATCAACGATAAATTATTTAACGCGAAATTACCTGGTAACTTTTAGCAAGCTGGTTATTATCCTCGTTAGATTCAACGGTTGTGCATGCTGCATCGACAAAAGCTCGCAATGTCTTGGTGCCAGCCGTTTTTGCGGGAAGTCCGATAACGGTCATCGTTTTAACCGCGCCTGCCGCCATGAATCCGAGCGCAACATTTTTATCGGGTGTGGCTTTGCAATTTTGGGCCATGGGTTGATGCGCCCATATCGCTAAATTTCCTCCATTTCCCGAATTTTCTCCTTGATTTTTAACCGTAATAGTGACCGAAAATGTCGTATTAGCACCAGGAGAAGTACCCAGGGCAAGCGCATTGATTACAAAATCTGGCTGCGGCGGACTCAAGACCTTATAGCTTTTGGATGCCTGATTATTTGTCTCGCTGGATTCGGAAATCACGCACCCGCTATCAATGAAAGCCCGAAAAGTCTTGACACCTGCGTTCCCCGCCAATAGGCCGGTGACAGTGATCGGCCTGCTCGCGCCTGCAGCGAGGCCAGCCATAGTGATAATTCTGTCGGGTGCTGTGGCATTGCAACCTTGCTCGGTGGATTGGTTCGTCCATATGGCCAATCGGCTACTCGTTGTGGCAATAATTCCTTGATTTTTAATGGTAATAATGGCGCTGAACAAACTATTTACCCTTGGCGAAGCGGTTAGTAACGAAATATCGGTTATTGTCACGTCCGCCTGTCCACCGCTCACCGTATAGATTTGGGTAAATTGATTATTTCTTTCATTGCTTTCCGAGGTAAGGCAGGCGCTATCGATAAAAGCTCGCAAAGTTTTCTTGCCCGCGACGCCAGCGGAAAGACCAGTTACGGAAAAAATTTTGCTTTCTCCAGCCGCCAGACTTCCCACGGCAATCGTTTGATCTCCAGTGGCATTGCAGTTTTGAACGGTGGCCTGATGACTCCAGACCGCAAGTTTTCCTCCATCTCCGGGGGTGGTTCCTTGATTTTTTACCGTTACCAACGCCGTGAAGGAACTGTTGGCACCAGGAGCGGTCGGCGTGAGCGCGACCTGGGTTACCGTGAAATCCGATGACGTGGCGGCAGTGGTAGCCACGTTGCGCACCAGGCGGACATAATTTGCGGCGCGCTGGACATCACCTTGTGGCCCATGACCATAGGCAGTGCCGCCTCCGCACGCCGCTCCAAGCGACATGAGGCCAGAGTGAGTTTTCGGATCACTACGTTGCGCGCCCGCGCCGTGAACATCCTGAAGGGTATAGCAAGTATCGGTGGCGTTTCTTTTTATCCAACCCAGGGCGCGGCCAAAGGCAAAATAAATACCCTCGTCGCCCAATCCATTGCCGTTCGCAAAAGTCGTGGATGCCCAATACCAGGGCCAATCGCTCTGCCCGCTTTCATTTTTTAATTCGGTGGCGTTAAAAATTGGGTTGATCGCCGCTGAACCGGTGGTCGCGGGCGAGCGAGTATAATCCAGAATACTTTGTAATTCTTTAGCGTTTGGCAGTCGCCAATCTTGATAGCCTAAATAATACGCAGTGTTTTTCGTTTGCGTCCACGCTAGTGCTTCCTGCCAATTAAGCGCAACGCCGCTATCTAATTTGCTCCACATCAACCCGGTTGCATTATCGGTAATGGTTTGATCGCCATTATCTACGAAGGAATTAACACCATAATTTTTATTGCCACGCACGCATTGAACAAAAAAGGTTTTTTCGATACCCCCAGGCGTGGTCAAATCATAGCCCTTAATGCGGCCATCGGCAAAATTAACCCCGAAAAGCAATCCATCGCCTCTCACGCTAACAGATTTATCCACATATAAAGTGCTTGACGCATATTGAGAATCAATAATTCGTTCTCCGGCGTTTTGATCACCGTAAGCAAAATTAAAAAAGGTGCGATCAATGAATGGCGTCAATGCCTGCATGTCGGTAGTCGGATTGGGATCTACGCCTCGAAAATCAATCAGTGAATACAGCTCCTTGATGCTTGGTAGGCGCCAGTCATTAAACCCTTGATAATTTTCCGATCCAAGAGCTGCGCAGTGGGCTACGGAATTGGGATAATTTAATTTATCCGCGCTTGTGAGCGCACCATCCTGGTTTTTATCGGGACCTCGTTGCCATGTCAATCCAGTCACATTATCGTAAACAAGCGCGCCATTTTCACTCAACGTATAGTTGGGGATATCCCGCGAAAATTGCGCGTCTTGTCCATAAAAAGTTATTTCAGGCGAAGGGCAGGTAATTTCATTGCTGGCATTATAACATTTTGTTTGTCCGGTATCGACAACGGTATAACTATTAGATTCAATGGCTTGAGCAGTAGGTAAAATAGTAAGTCCAACTAGGTAGATTCGTCTGAACTTCCAGGAATACTGTTTTGTTTTAGCAGTAGAATTCATAATTTTCGCATGATGTTTCATCATGCCCTCGATGGTGAAATAAGTAATTTCTTTGTCAACGAGGATAGAATATTTCATCATTCTGAAAAATTATGTGAATTATGTCTCAGTATTTTTGTAAAATAAACCCAAGTTACTATCTATTTGTCTTTCTCCCCTTTCCCGGTGTGAAAGGGGCCATGGATGAAAAAATTTTTTTCATTGAGAAGCAACACCAGCTTCTCGGGGGTGCTGTCTCGATGATAAATCTCTTAGAGGGTTATATTCCCCGCCGCTTGCGGCGTACGAAAATACAGTGTCTGATAAGGCACTGTAAAACGAAGGTGAGCCGCATAGCGTGCGAACCGTAGTGCAAAAATATCCCGCCGCTTGCGGCGGCGGTTGTTTATTTTTTTAGTTAAACGCGATTCATCCTACGACTGAAATCGTGGGTGTTTGCGTTAATTTTTTATAATAATTCATCAGGCCATTGGTCGAAGCGTCATGGTCGGTCATTGAAACGTTATTGCGTAACTCTGCCTGGATGGTCTGAGCGAGTTGCTTGCCAAGTTCTACTCCCCATTGATCAAAAGAATTAATATTCCAAATGATTCCTTGCGCGAATACTTTATGTTCGTAGAGAGCTAGCAATGCTCCCAGGGAACGCGGAGTAAGACGTTGCAGTAAAATGGAATTAGTGGAATGGTTGCCGGGAAATACTTTGTGAGGGACTAGGCTCTCCAGGTTTTCTTTGGTGAATCCAGAAGCCGCCAGCTCTGCACGGACTTCTGCTGCAGTTTTTCCCTTCATCAAGGCTTCGGTCTGCGCAAAGAAATTGGATAATAAAACCTCGTGATGATCTCCAATGGGATTGTGACTTTCAATAGAGGCGATGAAGTCCGCCGGAACCAAACGGGTTCCCTGATGGATAAGCTGATAAAAAGCATGTTGGCCATTGGTTCCAGGCTCGCCCCAGATAATCGGACTAGTGGTGTAATCCACCCGCTGTCCATTGCGATTCACTCCCTTGCCGTTGCTTTCCATGTCCAATTGCTGCAAATAAGCAGGCAGACGTGAAAGATATTGATCATAAGGTAAAACGGCATGGTTTTCGGCTCCGAGGAAATTACCATGCCACACCCCGAGCAATGCTAAAAGAATTGGCATATTAGCGGCCATTGGCGCTTGTTGGAAATGTTCATCCATCGCGTAGGCACCTTCCAGTAGTGCATCGAAATTCTCTGGGCCGATCATCAGACAAATGGGTAATCCAATCGCCGACCACAATGAATATCGCCCACCGACCCATTCCCAAAACTCAAATTGATTTTCAGGCGGAATTCCGAACGCGGTCACCGCTGCGGTGTTGGTGGATATGGCCACAAAGTGACGTTCAATCATCGCCTCCGGTGCGCCTTGAGCCAGGAACCAGCGCCGCGCTGAGTAGGCGTTCATCATGGTTTCTTGGGTGGTGAACGTTTTGGAGGCAATAATGAACAGCGTGGTTCGTGGATCGAGATGGCGCAGGGTTTCTGCAAGTTGGGTGCCATCGACGTTAGAGACAAAATGGGCGCGTAATCCAGATCGATGATACGGGGTAAGCGCCTGGGTGACCATTGCTGGCCCGAGATCCGAGCCACCAATACCGATGTTGACAATATCAGTAATGGGTTGTTCACTCCACCCCAGCCAATCTCCCGAGGCAAGAAGCTCGGCAAACAGATGCATCTGGATGAGCACCTGCCTGATTCGTGGCATTACGTCCGTTCCCGCGACGAATACCGGACGCTCGGTACGATTACGTAATGCGACATGGAGCACAGCTCGATTTTCAGTGGTATTGATGGCGTCTCCGGCAAACATGCGGGCGCGCCAGCCTTCGAGATCAGCGGCTTGGGCGAGATCCAGCAGTAACGCCAACGTCTCGTCGGTAATCGGATTTTTTGAATAATCGAGAAAAATTTCGTTCGCTTTGAATGAATAGCGTGCGAAACGCTCGGGATCAGTAGCAAATAGCTCACGCAACGACAATTTTTTCATCATCCGTGCGTGTTCAATGAGACGCCGCCAGGGTAGAGATTGAGTGAGTGATGACATGAAAAGACTCGCTAGGATCGAATGTTTGAAGGTTAAAAAATAAAAGGAATAATTATTCGTGTCTTTTTTTGGTATTCACGGTATTCATCACCAAAAATTTTTGCCAGATCGCGTTCTTCATAAATAATCCCGATAAAGATATAGATGGTAAAGCCCATGGATAATAATAAATGCCCCATGGTCATCGTCGGCGTTGACCATAAACCAATCAATATACCCAGCATTACTGGATGACGAATATATCGATAAAGAGACACTACCTTAAATTTTGGAGGAATATAAGGTGCATTCCTCCAGTAGGAATATACTTGACGCAGGCCGGTAAGATCGAAAATATCAATTAAGCTTGATGAGAATAGTGCTAAAATCCAGCCAAGCCAAAATAGCGCCACCAGCAAAAGATATGGAAAATATGGGAAAGGTATGACCCGCCAAATAATGATTGGCAATGGTTGCCAATTCCAAGACAATATCAAAAGCAATAAGCTTGCCAATACTATATAAGTGGTACGCTCAATCGATTCTGGCAGTAAATTTACTAGCCACTGTTTAAATCGTGGTCGCGCCATGAACGAGTGATGTAGCCCAAAGAGAATCATGAGAGTACTGTTAAAGAAAAATGTGACGAACATTCCGTTGTTTTCTCCAACATCAATTTTGTTAAACGGAGAGTTCAATTTGGCCACAAAATTAATAAAATAAACAATACTCACATTAAACAATAAAAAGCCCATTATACCATAAATAAATATAACGATTCTTTTCATACAAAGCCTCTATTAAGAATTGTCAAATATTTTTATTAAAAATTAATCAATTGATGAATTTTTGCCTGAAAATCTGGATCTTCCGTCGCTGCAAGGTTCAATGCTTTTTGATGCCAATGGTTTGCTTGCTCCTGCAAGTCAGGATTGTCGCGGTAAGCCCGCGCCAACTGGATGGCGGTAATAGCCGCCGCACGACGGTTGTCAATACGCTCATTCAACTCCACAGCTACTTGATAGGGCTGAACGCATTCAGCTTTTCCTTGTTTCTGTAACAAATGCCCAAGCTGATTAATCGATTGTGCCAATGCCTGGATACGGGCGCGTGCCTCGTTATCTAGTAATGCTAGAGCACGATCTAATAATCCGCTGGCGCGTTGGCGATCCCAATCAATCCGTAATTGTTGCAGCCGTTCGGCGAATGGCCAATCTCCAGCATTAGTGGCAATCTCAATTCGATAATCAGTCACTATCCCCCAATAATTCTCCCGATCAGGATTATCGGAAAAAGCTCCATTTGTTTTAGGATTGACGAAATCTCTGACGAGCCTTTCAACAATTAAAATCCATTCCTGATCTTGTTTTGTATGGCGGTACAAGGTCAAAAGACCACGAGCAACGCTAATGACGATATCCCACCAACCCTGCCAGCGCGCGAATTGCCAAGCATTGAATAAGTTTGCCTCCTCAAAGGGTAAAACATCAAGTGCTTCATGATGACCTAAATCGTATTCTTCATAATAATAATTAGCGATATCCTGCATGGCTATCAAATAAGCCTTAATGGCGACCTGTTTGAATTCAACTGCCGAGGTGAGAAATAGATGACTAAATAATACTGATCGAGTCGAATTGATATGATAGTAACCCTCTTTATGCTCAATAAGCAAATTCGCCTTTATTGCACGATTCAGAAGAGCGAACCAATTTTCTCGAGTAACGCCACGCAAAGAAACCGGCAGAGATTCCAGCTCATTGGAGTCAGTCATCCAGGCTAAAACATCCACATCGACGAATCCCTTGAACAAATGGAGCAGACTCAACTGGCTCTGTTGCAGGCTGGTAAAATTCGCTGCGAGGAATTGATAAACAAGGATGATACTCAAGGGATAATCATAGCCCTCGGCAAGGAGTAAATCATCCTCGCTTTCGTCAGCGTCTTTTTCATCTTCTTCGTTTTCGTCCTCATTTTCGCTATTTTCGTTGTCTTTTGCGGATTGGAGATAATCCATGAAATTATTAATTTCTTCCTGATTTTTTAGTTTTTCCCGCAGGATTGAATTGACCACCAAGACCAGCACGGAAGGATTGCCATTAGCGAATTCCAACACAGAACGCCACATGGCAGAGTCGGTATAATTTTCGCCGGCACGCTTCACGATGGCGCGAATTATGGCAAGACATTCCTGGGCGGGCAGTGGTGGCAGCAAAACGCGCTCTGGCAGTCGTCCCAGCCATGACCATTCATCTTGATGGGAAATCAACAGAAAGTGGGCGTTGGTTCGGGAAGCTGCGCGCAAAAAAAGTTCGACTTCTTTTTTATCCGTCCAGGGAATAAGCGTATCGGTTACTTCGACATGATCCCATATCCACAATACCTGGATATGTGACAATAGTTGCAAAGGGAAATTGGTCTTGCGTTCCTCGCCAGGTTGGGGCCAAGAGAGATTAAACTGGTCCATGCGTGGCTCACAGGCGCGGCGAAGATCGCCTAACAACCGATCCAGGGAGCGGTCATGACTCAAGTCACTCCAGATTATGACCTGATCGGTGATCCATCCAGTCCGCAGCCCCCAACGCACCAGATCAGCGGCGGCCTGGGTTTTACCACCACCAACCGGCCCGTGAAGTAAGACCACATGACGGTTGTTAAAGGCACGCATTAAAATTGTCAGGGTTTCGTCGCGGCCAAATAAACCCCAGGCGGAACGCTGGGGAAGTATTTGATCGGCCTCGCTAGGTAGTGGATCTAGATCACGCAGTAGGTGAGCAACGCGGCGGCTTTTGGGAAAGAGATGCAACGGGGCCGCCTCGTAAACCAAAGGCACGGACCAGTCATCAGGGAGGTCAAGGGGAGCGAGGCCAACCCCGCGCCATGGCTGGCGGTAGAGACGTCGCCGTCCGCGAGTAACCGCCTCGCCCAGGCTACAACCAGCGCCCAGGGCATTATAAATGTCGATTACGAACTGGGCGGAAGACGCGGTAGGGATCGTATAGCCTAGACTGATCACGCCATTAACCCCAGAAGCCACGATATCCTGAGTTATCGTGGCAAAGGCATGGGCTTTTTGATAAGGATCGTAGGGTAGCGGGAGACTTGCACTATTCAAATGCTCCGATGAATCGGTATGGCAGGCATTGAGGACCAACCAAGGCGTGCCGGTTTCACGTAGAAGCTCGCCGAGAATCGCGCCGCTAGTAGGATGGGAAATGACGCCACGTTTATGCGGATCAAACAACAAGTAACCGTGATGGTTGGAACGCATTCTGGTCAACAGACTTAACAGCAGAGATAGAATTCGTGCTTTCAACCGCCCTAGCAAACCCCGAGAAAAAATTCGTTCTGGATCGATGACAATTCCCTCGCCATCATAATGCACCACATGAAAGGGATTTCCTTCTTCCTTGGCGCGATAGAGGCGTTCGGATAAAGCGGTGAAACTCGGTGGATATAATACTTCCCAACTGAAACGGCTCAGGGCATTTATTGGTAGTCCTTGAATCATGCGACGCGCCACGGAACGAAAAGCAGATTCATCTAATTGGTCTGGATAAGCAATCACGAATAAAATCCGTAATTTGGCTTTTTTCTCTTCATTTTTTGGCGTAGGAAAAAAAATTGATGGAGTATGAAGACGAACGAAAGACAGTACCAGCGATACCAGAGGCTCACCGCCAGTGGGGTCACGTAACAATTCCCATGGTGGATCAACGATTGATTCGTTCCTTTTAGCCGTATTGACGGTCAATATTTCGATACGTAGGCTGGTCAGCTGACGTTTAGCGCGATCCCAAACCAGGCGTCCATCTTCATTGGCGAGAAAAAGGGTCGTAAACAGCGACTCTCCTTCTTTTTTTAGGCGATTTCGCGTCACAGCCGCGCGTTCTGTGGCTGGTTGATCGGGATATTGCGGGTATTCTTCAAGATACCAATAGACTTCGTTGCGAAATTCGCGATCCCGATGGTAGTTAAAATCGTCCGTGACTGCGGTGAAACGTCCCTTGCTGTCGAGGGTTAACTCACAACGGTAACGATTGTCGTCCAGTGAAATCTGGGTAATGCGAAGGGTAGGGTTGTCCACGGAGCTTTCGTAAGTAAGATGGTAGTAATCGTTGAAACGAGCCAAGGAAGGCGAGCGACCCCAGCGTCCGATTGCCGAGCGGAGCAGAGGACTCAGGGGCAGATTTTGGTGATTGTCCGCCGCGTCTGCACAGTTCGCGTTTCATCGGACGCCCGTATTCCGAAAATGCCATCGCAACACCGGCACTGCCTGCTAAAATAACTCTATGGAACGCTCATATCGTCTGAAATTTTATCCTACTGCCATCCAGCTTGTCCTGCTGAAGCCGTCCACTGGGTTTGGAATGCGTGCCTCTCCTGGCATATTGCTGGAACGGGTTGAACGCTTCCGGTTGAGTGCTGCCCAACCAGGATTCTAGTTGCAAGTTAAAAATTTTATCAACAGAGAGCAAAATGCCTAATTACCTGAATACCCAAATTTATTCTAATTTTTAGGAGCAGTAAAAATGCAGAAAGTGCCTTTGACCGTCCAAGGCGCGGAGAAGTTACGCGCTGAGTTGCAACAGCTCAAAACTATCGCTCGGCCTAACATTATCAAGGCTATCGCTGAGGCACGCGCGCATGGAGATTTGAAGGAAAATGCCGAATACCATGCCGCCCGTGAGCAACAAAGTTTTATTGAGGGACGCATCCAAGAGTTGGACGCTAAGTTATCGATTGCGCAAATCATTGACGTGACTACCATCAATGCTCATGGAAAAATAGTTTTCGGTACCACGGTGACATTGGTCAATCTCAACACTGACGAGGAGCTTAACTATCAAATCGTCGGAGAGGAAGAATCTGATCTTAAACGAAATCTGGTCTCAATTGCTTCCCCTATTGCCCGTGCCCTCATCGGCAAGGCTAAAGGAGATACTATCGTGGTTCGCGCTCCGAGTGGCGACGTGGAATATGAAATCATTGATGTTCGCTATGTATAGTATTGAACGGATGTTATCTAAATCTCATTACTGACACTCACATCGTTTTTAGGTGACTGCGTCTTATGGCGCGCAGGAAAGTTCATGCCGGATCCAATTTCATCCTCAACCCCACCCCAAACCCCATCTCAAACTCTGGAAATTCCACGTCGTCCCAGAGGTATTTATTTGATTCCCAATCTTTTTACGACAGCGACACTTTTTTTCGGCTTCTTCGCTATTGTTAGCGCCATGCGGGGACGTTTTGAATCAGCGGCAATAGCTATTTTCGTGGCGATGGTCTGCGACAGTCTGGATGGACGCATCGCACGCCTGACCCATACCCAGACCGCTTTTGGTGCCGAATACGATAGCCTCTCGGATATGGTTTCCTTTGGCTTGGCACCTGCTTTGGTAATTTATGAATGGTCGTTGCAGGGCTTAGGTAAATTTGGCTGGCTCGTCGCTTTTATCTACGCCGCCGCGACCGCTTTGCGCCTAGCGCGTTTCAATACACAGCTCGGTGTGACGGATAAACGCTATTTTCAGGGATTGCCCTGCCCCTCGGCAGCAGCAATCGTCGCGGGATTGGTCTGGGTCGGTGGGGAATACGAGATGACTGGTACCTCACTACAAGTCCCGGCTTCCCTGCTTACCTTGCTTGCAAGTCTGCTGATGGTGAGCAATATTCGATATAACAGTTTCAAGGAGCCGAATTTACTCCGTGGCAAAGTCCCCTTCGTATCCTTATTTTTGATGGTCCTGGCCTTCGTCGGCATCGCTATCCATCCACCCCAAGTTCTTTTCACCGGGTTTATGACTTACGCAATCTCTGGCCCGGTGCTAACCTTGATTCAGCTTCGTCGTCGTCGGGTCAGTCGCCGACTTGGACAGCCGTCGAGTGACGAAAACGAATCCAACATTGATCATCATCCTTAACAAATTCCAAACAAAATTAACTACGTATTGAACGAAGGACTAAAATGTCAAACTGCTATTTTAACTTCAACGGTATGATTAAAATTGTCGTTTTTATAATTCTGACTATTTTTCAAAACATTCACTCCTGGGCGCAGATGAATACGGATCTGAATAATCCAGACGAACTTCTGGTGACCCTCTCCCTGGATCGAGCCTCTTATAAAGCCAATGAAAAACAATTTCTTGTTTTTACAATTACGAATCAGTCCAATCAACGTGTCGCGGTTCTCAAGTGGAATACCCCATTCGAGGGTTTTAACGGCAATTTGTTTAAAATCAGACAAGAAGATGGCGGAGAGGTAGTCTATCTTGGCAGAACTATAAAACGGGGAGAGCCACGCGCCGAAGACTATATCACCCTGGAATCCGGGGAATCACGGTCAGTGACCGTCGATCTCTCCGCAGCCTATGACATCCATGTCGCTGGTGAATACACCGTTGAGTTCACAGCAAAATTAATGGTTTCCGGGCAAAGCGCGCCAGTGAGAAAAACATCGTCGGCAACGAATACTCGATTCAATCTTCTTGAAAGTCGTGAATCACGTCAACCGCTGCTGCCACTCAATGACAATGAACTCATGCCAACGGCATTGACGCCAACTTTTGTCGGTTGCACGACCAATGAACAGTCAGTTCTGAAAAATGCCTTGTTCTTGGCAGAGCAGATTTCAACCGAGTCGAATACGACGCTGCTGAATACTCCTGAAAGCGTTCGTCCAGGAGCGCAACGTTATACAACCTGGTTTGGTGCCTATGACAGCTCGCGCTACAGCTTGGTCAATTCTCATTTTCAGAAAATTTCTTCTACCTTGTCTAATAAGGTAGTAGCTTTCGATTGTAGCGAATGCAAATCTGATCCCGATTATGAAAATACTTATGCGTATGTTTATTCATCAATGCCTTATAAAATATATCCCTGTGGCATGTTCTGGAACGCGGGAGCGACCGGCACCGATTCACAAAGCGGCACGCTGGTTCATGAAACAAGCCACTTCACGATAGTCGCAGACACCGGCGATTACGTTTACGGAAAGGAGGACTGTCAATTACTCGGACAGCAAAATCCGGGAACGGTCATAAAAACTGCCGATTGTCATGAATATTTTGCGGAAAACAGCCCACCGCTTCCTATGGGTTCCGGCACTACCAAGACCAATCAAACCATCACCCCCATTACCTTCACCCCTGCCACGCTCACGATGGGGAAGACTACGACTGCCAGCGCCAGTGCGACCTCAGGTTTGCCAGTGACCTTTGCTTCCACCACACCAACCATCTGCACCTCAAGCGGAATCAATGGGAAACTGATCACCGCCAAGACCGTTGGCACCTGCGTGATGGTTGCCAATCAAGCTGGTAACGACACGTACAACCCCGCTCCTCAGGTCACGAAGTCTATCAATATCAAGATTAACCAAACGATTGGCACCATCATCTTTAGCCCTACGACGCTCATGGTAGGGAAGACCACGACCGCCAGCGCCAGTGCGACTTCGGGATTGACGGTAACCTTTACATCCACCACCCCGACCATCTGCACCACAAGCGGAACCAATGGAAAGACCATAACCGGAAAGGCCATCGGCACCTGCACGATTGCTGCGACTCAGGCGGGCAACACCAATTACAACGCCGCTCCCCAGGTCAAAAAATCAATTACCGTCATTAAAGGCAACCAAACGATTAGTGCCATCATTTTCAATCCATCAACCCTGGTAGTGAACACGACCACGACCGCCAGCGCCAGTGCGACATCAGGATTGACAGTGACCTTTACATCCACCACCCCGACCATCTGCACCACAAGCGGCACTAATGGAACGATAGTAACCGGAAAAGCCATCGGCACCTGCACGATTGCCGCGACTCAGGCGGGCAACGCCAATTACAACGCCGCTCCTCAGGTCAAAAAATCAATTACCGTCATTAAAGGCAACCAAACGATTAGTGCCATCA